>CAYOIG010000452.1:0-7904 GCA_964403915.1 uncultured Myxococcaceae bacterium | reverse complement strand
GCGCGAGCTACGAGCCCTTTGGCAAGGCCACGGTGAACCAGGACCCGGACGGCGACGGCACGGCCTTCGTGCTCAACGTGCGCCTCCCCGGGGCGGCTCATTTTCCTGATCCGGAGTATCCGCGGAGTTGTCCCTCGAGAGGATCGTGCAGCCTCGGCCCTGCCGTGGTTCCTCGAACACGACGGGCCTGATCTCCACGGGGCCCTACGCGGCGCAGTCCGGCCCACCAGCGCCGTAGGCTCCGCTCACCCCCTTCCCCCTCCGGGAGCATGACGGCCGTCATAACGCCGAATCCGGCACAGGCGTCGAATCGGGCTGGGGGAAGCGCCGGCGGGGCGCCCCACGGGCGTCACTCGGAGGTTCCCATGCGCATTCTCTTCGCCAGTCCCATCACGCCGTTCACGCTCTCGGAGGACGGGCGCGACCCTCTCGATCCGTTCACGGGCCAGCTCTCGCCGACGCAGGGCCCGTTCGCGATGACGATGCACAGCCACTACTGGGCGTTCTACATGATCGCCGAGAACCTGAATGCGCAGAGCTGCGTGCTCGAGCATCCGAGCATGGCGCAGTTCGAAGACGAGCTGCGCAAGGGCTACGACGTTCTCGGCCTGCAGGTCAATTGGAACACGCTGCCGCAGACGGCCGAGATGGTGCAGCGCGCGCGGCGGCTCGCGCCGGAGATGCGCATCGTGATCGGCGGCTACGCGATCCCGCAGATCCTCGATCCGCTCCCGCCCGATCGAGACGCCGCGGCGGCGATCCGTGAGGGTGTCCACGAGATGTGTCACGAAGAAGGCGTGCGCTTCATGCGCCGCCTGATCGGAGATGGTCCGCTCGATCGGCCGATCACGCAGTTCACGCTGCCGCGGTCGGGGTCGTACCTCTCCGCCGTGGGCCCCATGGCGCGCGGAATCGGCGGGCGCCCGATTCTGGTGTCGCTCGGCTGTCCGGCGGGCTGCGACTTCTGCAACACCTCGGCCTTCTTCCGCAAGAAGAAGCTCCGAGTGGCGGAGCCCGAGCAGGCCCACGCCTATATGCGCCACCACCTGCTGCACGACGGCAACGAGCGCGCGTCGTTCGAGCTCTTCGACGAAGACATGTTCTGGGACCCGTCCTATTCGCGGAGCCTCGGCGCCGCGCTGCGCGACGACCCCGTGACGATGGGGAAGGTCGGCTACTTCACCTTCGGCAGCGTACGGACGCTCTCGAAGTTCGATCCGGAAGAGCTGGTCGCGAACGGTCTCGCCGCGGTGTGGATCGGCGTCGAGTCGACGCTCGACGACGTGCTGCGCTCGAAGGCTCACCTCGGAAAGCGCAAGGGCAAGGACGTCGCGGCGCTCTTCGGTTCGCTCCAGGACCTCGGCGTCTCGACGATCGGATCGCTGATCCTCGGCTTCGACTTCCACACGCCCGAGAACGTGCAGCGCGACATCGATGCCTTCGTCGCGCTCTCGCCGACGATCTCGCAGGTGACGCCGCTCATCCCGTGCGCGGGAACCGCCCTCTACGAGCGCATGAAGACCGAAGGAAGGCTCGATCCGCGCTTCGGCTGGACGGTGTCCGGCGGCTTCCAGGCGAACCCGCCGGTCGCCCCGCTCCACTTCGACTGGCCGGAGCTCTCGAAAGTCATCGACGACGCGAACCAGCGGCTCTACCACGAGAACGGGCCGTCGGCGCTGAAGCATCTCGACTCGGCGCTGCGCGGCCACCTGCGGCTGCGAAGCCACGCCGATCCGGTGCTCCGCGCTCGCGGAAAGATGCTCGGTGAGGTCGCGCAGGCGCAGTATCCGATGCTCGAGGCGGTTCGAGACAACGCGCCGTCGGAGCGCGTGCGCGAGCGCGCTCTCGTGGCGGCCGAGCGTTGGCGCGAGGCCTTCGGCGAGCCGGACGAGCTGCAGCGCACGCTCGGCCGCGCGCTCTCCGAGAGGATCCGCGCCTTCGCCGAGGCTCCGCCGGCGCCGGAGTCGACGCACACGCCGCCGACGCGCTGGACGCACTACCGCCCGGGTGCAGCGCCCGAGGTCGTGAAGCAGACCGCCGCCTGACGCGCGGCGCGCTTCTCGCGTAGCTTCCGCCGAAAGGCGCAGAGGCCCGCGTGCACGCCGCGCGCCGGTGCTCTCGCACGCGGAGCGTGACGATGCCCCGAACCTTCCGGCTGGCCGCTCTGGCCGTCGTGGCCGCCGTTCTCGCGACGGGGCTTCCTGCAGCGGCGCGCGACGTCGCAGCCGAGCTCGGCGCGCAGGCGCGCACGCTGGTGGGCGCCGATCAGGGCGTGTACGTCGAGACCGAAGCGGGCGAGGTGCTGGTCTCGCAGGCAGCGGCGCGCGCCGTGCATCCGGCGTCGGTTTCGAAGGTGCCGACCACGCTGGCGCTGCTGCGCCGGCTCGGCCCGGAGCACCGCTTCACGACGCGCTTTCTGGCGGAAGGGCCCGTGCGCGAGGGCGCCATCGCCGGAGATCTCGTGGTCGAGGCCGACGGCGATCCGTTCTTCGTCGACGAGAACGCTCTGCTGGTGGCGCAGGCGCTGTCGGGGCGAGGCGTGCGCCGCGTAGGCGGCGAGCTCGTGCTGCGCGGCCCGCTGATCTTCGACTGGAGTGCGGATACCGTGGCGCCGAGGCTGCAGCGCGCGCTCGCGGGCGGGGCGCCGGAGGAGGCCTGGGCGGCGGTGCGCTCCGCGCGCGGCGAGGCGGCAGGCAGCGAGGCTCCCGCTCTCGCGTTCGGCGCCGTTCGACCGGCCGCGGCGGAAGGCGGCCTCGTGCCGCTCGTGGTCCACCGCTCCGAGCCGCTGGTGCCGCTCGTGAAGGCGCTCAACGGCTACTCGAACAACGTCTTCCATCCCTTCGCTGCGCGGGCGGGCGGGATCGACGTGGTGGAGCGGATCGCGCGCGAGAGCGTCCCGGCACCGATGCGCGGTGAGATCATCCTCACCAACGGCGCGGGCGCGGGCGCCACCAACCGCCTCAGCCCCCGCGCAGCCGTGGCCCTGCTGCGCGCGCTCGCCGCGGAGCTCAGCAAGCACGGGCTCGGCCTCGCCGACGTGCTGCCCGTTGCGGGCGTCGACTCGGGCACGCTGCAGCGCCGCCTCGACGGGCCTGGCGAGCGCGGCGTCGTCGCGGGCAAGACGGGCACCTACGGCGACTACGGCGCCAGCGCGCTGGTGGGGGCCTACCGCTCACGCGCGCAGGGCATGATCTATTTCGCGGTGCTGAATCACGGCGTGCCCGTGCCGAAGGCGCGCGAGCGACAGGATGCCTTCGCCCGCGCGCTGCTGCAGGAGCTGCCCGGAGAGCCGTGGCCCTACGAGCCGAGCGCGGCGCCGGCCTTCACGCGGGCGCAGGTGCAGGCCGAATAGCGGCCGGAGCCGCGCCTCACGGTGCACCCTTCGGATCGGCGCTGCCCGAAGCGGGCGGAGCTGCCGGACCCGGTCCCTTTCCCGGCCCGCCCGGTCCCTTCCCCATGCCGCCGCCCATCATCCCGGGGCCCATGGTGTCGCGGCAAAGCGTGACGCCTTTCTCGGCGGCCCGCGCCTGCATCGCGGCGTGGTGCGCCGTCATGAACTTCGCGTGCTCCTCGGCCGAGAGGCCGCGCATCTGCGCGTGGTACTGGGTGCGCTCGTCCGGACTCATGAGGTCGACCCCGCGCACGCAGCCGGTGGCCGGCGGAGCTGCCGGCGCGGGCGCATCCTCGGCGGCGGCGAGGCCGCTCGCCAGCAGCAGCGTCGTCGAGACCGCGGCTGCGGTCAGCCCGCGCACGCGCGCAAGGGCTCTCGTCGAGATTCTCGTCATGTCCATCCTCCACCGGGCAGTGGTGCCCTGTCGGTACGCTGACGCAAGTCGCGTGCCGCCGCGAGCGGCCGTGTCGCTCTTCCTCGCGCGCTTCGCCTCGCCCGGCGCGCGGCGAAGCGGCACAGTCGCGGCGATCCGCCCCAGCGCGCCGATCTCCGGCCGGTTCGAATGTCTTCGCTCTTCCTGCGCTAGACCGCACGGCTGAACAGCCGCGCGCCTTCGCGCTGCTGCTCGGGCAGGTAGGCATCGAAGGCCATCGCCACGTTGCGCACGAGCAGGCGCCCGAGGGGCGTCACGCGGAGGCTGCCGTCGGCCGCGCGGAGCACGAGCCCGTCGGTCTCGAGCGTCTCGAGGCTCGCGAGCTCACGGGCGTACGCCGCCGAGAAGGCGCGGCCGAAACGAGCGCTCCACTCGGCGGCCGAGAGCTCGCCGTGACACATGATGCGCGTGATCGCGAAGCGCCTCTCCTCGTCGTCGGCCGTGAGCCGGTGGCCGCGCAGCGTCGCCACGCCATGATCACGCACGGCGTTCTCCCAGGCGCCGAGCTCGCGCTCGTTCTGCGCATAGCTCGCGGGCAGCTCGCTGATGGCGCTCGGCCCGAAGCCGAGCAGCGCAGCGCCGGCCTGCGTGGTGTAGCCCATGAAGTTGCGCCGCAGCGTACGGTCACGCAGCGCGCGCGAGAGCTCGTCCTCCGGGCGGGCGAAATGATCCATGCCCACGTAGACGTAGCCGGCCCGCAGCAGCCGGCGGATGGCCAGCAGCAGGATCCGCAGCTTCGTCGGCGCATCGGGGAGATCCTGACGCTCGAAGCCCCGCTGCTGCTTCGCCACCCAGGTGACGTGCGCGTAGGAGTAGAGCGCGAGGCGATCGGGACCGATCGCGAGCACGGTGTCGAGGGTGCGGGCGAAGCTGTCCTCGCGCTGGAAGGGAAGGCCGTAGATGAGGTCGAGGTTCACGCTCGTGAAGCCCGCGCGCCGCGCGTCCTCTACCAGGGCCGCCGTCATGCTCGCGGGCTGGATGCGGTGGATCGCCTGCTGCACCCGGGGCTCGACGTCCTGTACGCCGAGAGAGATGCGGTCGAAGCCGAGCTCGCGAAGCGTCTCCACCTGCTCGCGGGTCGTCACGCGGGGGTCGACCTCGATCGACACCTCGGCGCCCGGGGCCAGCGGGAAGGCATCCGTCATCGCATGGAAGAGGCGACGGATCTGGGCGGGCGAGAGGTGCGTTGGCGTGCCGCCTCCCCAGTGGAGCTGCGAGGCCGGGGCCGCCGCCGGCGCATGCTCGCGCACCGCCGCGATCTCTCGCGCCATGGTGTCGAGGTAGCGCTCGGGCAACACGGCGTCGTGGGTGATGATGCGGTTGCAGGCGCAGAAGTGGCACAGGCTCTCGCAGAAGGGCACGTGGGCGTAGAGCGCGAGCCCGTCGTCCGGCGAGAGAGCGCCGAGATCTCGCGTGAAGGCGTCCGTGCCGTAGGCCGGCGTCCAGACAGGGGCGGTCGGGTAGCTGGTGTAGCGGGGCCCGGGCCCCTCGTAGCGCGGCAGGATCGCTTCCGCGTGGTCGAGGTCGAGCGCGAAGACTCCCTCGTCCCGGCCGCGGTCGGCGTGCGCTCGCCCGGCATCGCTCATGACGTCCGGCATGATCGCCGTCCGCGGGCAGGGGCACAATCCCCGGCCGGAAGCGGTACGCTCCGTGCCCCATGGCGTTCTTCGGCCGCGGCTTCAGGCCTTTCTTCCTGCTTGCGGCGAGCTATGCCGTCGTCTTCGTGCCGATCTGGGTCTGCGTGGTGCTCGGCCACGTCGAGGCTCCGTCCTGGCTCTGGTTCACGGCGTGGCACGCCCACGAGATGCTCTTCGGCTTCAGTGCCGCGGCGATCGCGGGCTTCCTGCTGACGTCGGTACCCGTGTGGACGGGCACGGTCGCGCTGGCGGGCGGGAGGCTTGCCGCGCTCGCGGCGCTCTGGCTCGCTGGCCGTGTCGCCATGTGGGCGCTGGCCGGCAGCGTGCCGGCGCTGGCGGCCGCAATCGACCTTGCCTTCCTGCCCGTCGTGGCGCTCGCGATCGGGCCGCCGATCTACCGCGCTGGCGTGCAGCGAAACTTCGGCTTTCCGCTCGGCCTCCTCGGGCTCGCCTCGGCGAACGCGCTGATGCACGCGCAGGCGCTCGGCCTGGTCGCGGGCGCAGCACCCGTCGGCCTTCGGGCGGGCGTCGATCTGGTGGCCCTGCTCGTGGTCGTGGTGGGCGGGCGCGTCACACCGAGCTTCACCACGAATGCGCTGCGCCGTGCCGGCATCCCGGAGCTCGCGAGCCCGCCGGCGTGGGCCGAGCGTGCCGCAGTGCCGGCCTTCGGGGCCTTCTTCGTCGCGGACCTCGTGTGGCCGGCGTCGTTCGTGAGCGGGGCCGCCGCGCTGGCCGCGGCGATCGTCCTCGCGGCCCGCATGTCCGGCTGGCGCACCACACGCGTGCTCGGTGATCCGCTCGTCTGGTCGCTCCACCTCGGTCACGCCTGGGTCGTGATCGGGCTCGCCTGCCTCTCCGCCTCGGATCTGGCGGCTGCCTGGCCCCGCAGCGTTGCGGTGCATGCGCTCACGGCCGGCGCCTTCGGCACCATGATCCTCGCGATGATGACGCGTGTTGCGCTGGGGCATACGGGGCGGCCGCTCGTGGCGCCGCGGAGCGCAATCGTCGCGTATGGTCTCGTCACTCTCGCGGCACTGCTGCGAACCGCAGGCGTCGCAGCGCTTCCCGCAGAGACCATCCCCATGGTCGCGGCCGGTGGGCTGCTGTGGGCGGGAGGCTTTCTGGCCTACCTGATTGGCTATGGCGGCGTGCTGCTCTCGCCGCGCCTGGATGGCCGGCCGGGGTAGGCGCAGCGCCGCGTGGCACGTGCGGAGCTGCGCCTCGGCGGCGGGGCACGTCAGAAGCGCCGCGTCTCACCGATCGCGAGCACCCACGCGTCTTCGTCCGCAATGCCCGCGTCGCGAGCAGCCGCGCGGAAGCGGCGCGGGGGCTCGTCGAGGGGCTCGTCCGAGAGATCGAAGGTGCCGAAGTGGATCGCCACCAGCCTGCGGGCCGCGAGCTCGCGGCCCGCCCGCACGGCCTGCTCCGGATCGAGGTGCGAGGGGCGCATCATCTCCTCGGGCTGGTAGGCGCCGATGGGCACGGCCGCGAGATCGAAGGGGCCGAGCGCCTCTCCCGCGCGCGCGAAGCCGCCGAAGTAGCCGGAGTCTCCCGCGAAGTAGAAGCGCCTTCCGGGGCCGACCACCGCCCACGCAGCCCAGAGGGCGCTGCGTCCGTCGAAGGGGCCGCGCCGGCTCCAATGCTGCGACGGGAGGCAGTGGATCACGAGGTCTCGATGCGCTGCCCGGCCACCCCAGTCGAGCTCCTCGACGGCCGAGATGCCGGCGTCGCGCAGCAGCTCGGCATTGCCGAGCGGAACGAAGAACCTTGTGGCCGGGCTTCGGTCGGCGAGCGCGCGGAGCGTCGGCAGATCGAGATGGTCGTAGTGGTTGTGCGAGATCAGCACGAAGTCGATCGGTGGGAGCGCGTCGAGGGAGATCCCGGGGGCGACGAAGCGTCGCGGCCCGAGACCGCGCAGCGGGCTCGCGGAGTCCGACCAGATCGGATCGGTGAGGAAGGTGACGTGATCGAGCTGGACCAGGAGCGTCGAATGACCGACCCAGGTCGCGGTGGGAGCGCTGTGCGTTGCATTCTCCCGCAGGAAGGCGCCGTCGTTTCCGATCCAGGGAGGTGCGCCGGAGCGGCCGGTGAGGGAAGTGCCGATCCGCCGCAGGAAGAACGGAAGCGTCACGCCGGGCCCTGCGCGCGGGAGCTCACCGGCCTCGTTGCGGAATAGACCATCCGCGTCGCGAGGGGCCGGGCCGAAGGCGGGCTCTGCCAGCGCTCGCCCGTGCAGTGCGAGGCCGAGCAGCGCCAGCGCTGCGAGTCGTCGGGCACGTTCTCCGAGGGGGATCGCCATACCGAGAGGATGGCTCCCGTGCGGGTGCAGCGCCCGTGACGGGAGCGGAGCGCGGCGCAAGCCACCGCCGGCGGTGCTGCCGAGCGCAGTCTGGGTGCGGTTACTCTCCGGCCCGGGAGGGGCAGCCATGAAGCAGATCCTGGA
>CAYOIG010000451.1:0-5295 GCA_964403915.1 uncultured Myxococcaceae bacterium | reverse complement strand
CCGGCGACGAGGTGAAGGGCAACGTCACGATCCGGCTCACGGACGTGCCGTGGGACCAGGCGCTCGACGTGATCCTGCTGACCAAGGGGCTCGGCTTCATCCTCGTCGGCAACGTGCTGCGGATCGCCCCGCAGGACGTGCTCAAGGCCGAAGAGGCTGCACGACTCGAGGAGCGCCGTGCCAAGGAGAAGCTCGAAGATCTGATCGTCAAGATCCTGCCGGTGAACTACTCGAACGTGAGCGAAGTCGAGACGATGGTGAAGAAGCTCCTCACGTCGCGCGGCTCCGTGAACGTCGACAAGCGAACCAATACGCTGATCCTCAAGGACATTCCGACCGTCGTCGAGGAGTCGGTGGCGCTCGTCAAGGCGATCGACACGCCGACGCCGCAGGTACTGATCGAGTCGAAGATCGTCGAGGCGAAGCTCGACTTCTCGCGCGATCTGGGCGCGGTGTGGGGCATCGGCTCGAACCCGGACGTGGACGGCATCGATGGTGGCACGCCGCCTCACGAGACCATCCCCGGCACCAGCTTCCCGTTCCAGCAGCCGAACAACGTGGTGGTCTCGAACCCGATCACGTCCACGGCGAACGGCCTGCTGAATCTCGGCGGCTACATCCTCAACGATCGCTTCAATCTGACGCTCCAGCTCCAGGCGGCCGAGAGCAACGGCGAGGGCAAGGTGATCTCGAGCCCGCGCGTCGTGACGCTCGACAACCGGGAGGCGAAGATCGAGCAGGGCGTCTCGATCCCGTTCCAGACCTTCGAGAACGGGGATGCCCAGCTCGAGTTCATCGACGCAGTGCTGAGCCTGCTCGTGACGCCGCACATCACGGCCGACAAGAGCATCATCATGAAGATCGAGGTGACGCGAAACGCGCCCGACCCGAGCGTGCCGACACCCACGGGCTCGCCGGCCATCGCCAAGAACGAGGCGAAGACCGAAACGCTGGTGAAGAACGGCCAGACCCTGGTTCTCGGCGGCATCTATGTCATCGACCGGACGGAGACCCAGCAGCGCGTGCCGTACCTGTACCGGATCCCGATCCTCGGAAACGCGTTCAAGAACGACGCGATCCGGGACAAGCGCCGCGAGCTGCTGATCTTCGTGACGCCGCGGATCGTGGAGACGCAGACGACGCAGAACTGATCGCGGGACGATGTGGTCGACCCAGTGTCGGCCCGAGGATGGTGACGGGGGAGCCTCGGCTCCCCCGTTTGCCGTTATACTCGCCGTGTGGAGAGCACGCATTCGACGCCGAACGCCCAACCTGTCGGAAGGCCGGGTGCGCGGGGGGGCTCGATCTGGCTGGTGGGAATGATGGGCTCCGGGAAGAGCAGCGTCGGGCGACGTCTGGCGGAGCGCTTGCAGCGTCGCTTCATCGACACGGATCGCGAGATCGAAGCGGCGGCGGGGAATACCGTGGCCGAGATCTTCGAGCGCGAAGGGGAGAGTGGATTCCGCGCGCGGGAGCGCCTTGTAATCGAAGCCGCGGCCACGCGGGGCGCCGTCGTCTCTCTCGGAGGAGGCGCCGTGGCACAGCCCGGCATCGCCGAGAGCCTCGCTGCGAGCGGAACGATCGTGTATCTCCGCGCGCGGCCCGAGACGCTGCTGCGACGGGTGGGCGCGGGGGAGACGCGGCCGCTGCTGCGGGGCCTCGAGCCTGCGGCGCGTCTCGAGAAGATCCGGGTTCTGCTCGGGGAGCGCGCGCGGCACTACGAGCGGGCACAGGTCGTGATCGACACGGACGACGCGGACGTCGAGACGGTTGCCCGGGAGATTGCGCGGCGTCTTCGAATCGACGCGGCGGCGTCAGATAAGGGGGGAAGGTGCGGAGGCGCGTGACGGTGGCTCTCGGCGAGCGCTCGTATCCGATCGAGATCGGTGTCGGCACGCTCCGTGAGGCCGGTCCTGCGATCGCCGAACGCACCGGCGCGAAGCAGGCCGTGGTGGTGACCGAGCCGGAGATCGGACGGAGATTTGCAGGAACGCTGATCCGGGGGCTTCGGACTGCGGGTTTGCGCACGGCGCGCATCGAGGTGCCGCGCGGCGAGCGACACAAGAGCCTGCGGCAGGCGGGTCGGATCTACGAGGCGCTGGTCGAAGCCGGAGCGGACCGGAGCACCGTGATCGTGGCGCTCGGAGGAGGCAAGGTCGGTGATCTGGCAGGCTTCGTCGCCGCGACCTGGCTGCGGGGCGTTCCGCTCGTCCAGGTGCCCACGACGGTGCTGGCGATGGTCGACTCCGCGGTTGGCGGCAAGGTCGCCGTGAACCTGCCGCAGGGCAAGAATCTCGCGGGCGCATTCCACCAGCCGCGGCTGGTGTGGATCGATGCCGCGACCCTCGGCAGCCTGCCGCCGCGCGAGCGAGCGGCCGGCATGGCCGAGATCATCAAGGCCGGCGCGATTCGCGACGCCGACCTCTTCGCGCGGCTCGAACGCGACGTCGAGGGTGCACTGGCCCTCGAAACGGACGTTCTCCTGCCGATCCTCGAGAACGCCTGCGCGATCAAGGCGGCGGTCGTGGAGAAGGACGAGCGGGAGGCGGGCCTGCGCGTCCTGCTCAACTTCGGCCATACCGTCGGCCATGCGATCGAGGCCCTGCACGGCTACCGCGGCATCCTTCACGGCGAGGCGGTGGCGATCGGCATGGCCTGGGCGGCGCGGCGCTCGGAGGAGCTGGGCCTCGCCCCGGCGGGCACGGCGGCCCGTCTGGGTGATCTGCTCAGGCGCTGCAAGCTGCCTGCCTCGCTTCCGGGCTTCCCGCGCGGGGCTTATCTCGCGGCCCTGCGGGTCGATAAGAAGCGCACGGATACCCGCATCCGCTACGTCGTCCTGCGCGGGATCGGCAAGGCCGACAGCGTTTCGCTGACACCGGCGGAGATCCTTCCCATGACGGCGTTCGGCACGGCACGGCGGACGCCGCAGCGGAAGGCCGCGAGGCGCTGAGGAGGCGGCATGGACGAGGAATCGGGCTTAGAAGAGGGCGAGGGGGGGCGGTCGGCCGCGCTGTGGCGGGCCGAGCAGGCGCGCCGGGCGGGAGATCCGGTGGCGGCCGCGGCGATCGCACGCGAGGCGCTAGGCTGCGGGGACGATCCGGCCGCACGCGTGGCGCTCGCTCTCGCGCTCCTCGATCAGGGTGCCCTTGGTGAGCTGCGCCACGCACTCGAGATGCTGCTCGAGGCCCTCGCGGGGGAGGGCCCGCTGCACGGCAGCGAGGGCTTTGGCCCGGTGGCGACCTCCGAAGGCATGCTCTCCGACGGGACGGTCGCCGCCGCCACGGCGGCAACGCTCGCGCTGGTGGGCTCCCTCGACGACGATGGCTTCGAGCGTGCGATGGCGGAGGCGCAGGCGCAGCGGGAGCTGATGCTCGATGCCGATGCGGTCGCAGAGCAGGCGCTGCGCGAGGTGCCCGCGGAGCTGCCGGACGAGCTGCTCCCGTCCGCGGGGTCACCGTTCGCCACGAGAACGTTCGCCGATCTGCTCGAGCGCCAGGGTCACGAGTTGGCGGCCGAGACGCTGCGGACCAGTCTCGAACGGGGCCGGGACGCCGATGCATGCGCAGCCGCCGGGCTGCGCGGAGCCTCGAGCGGGCAGCAACGCGTGCGCGAGACGCTCGCGCGCTGGCTCGAGAACCTGAGGAGAACGGCGGCATGAGCTTCGACTCCATCCTGCGAGAGATCGTGGACGAGTGTGGAGGAGGGCTCGGTGCAGCCCTCATGGGTAACGACGGCATCCCCATCGCGCAGGTGGCGCCCTCGCGGCCGGCACAGGCATTCGATGCCGACGACATGGCCGCTGCAGGCGTCGAGTTCGGTCGGATTCTCGACGAGATCCGCAAGGTGGCGGCCGCCCTCGACGGGGGAGCGCTGGGTGAGGCCGTGGTGAGTCTTGCGCGCTTCACGCTGGTGCTGCGCGTCGTCGATTCGGACAGCTTCCTGGTGCTGGCGATCGCGCCCGATGGCAACCTCGGGCGGGCGCGCTATCTCGTCCGGCGGCATCTGCTCGCACTCCGCGAGGAGATGTAGGAGCCGTAGGGGGGCGCGTGATGCCGGATCCGCTTCGCATCCTCGTGGTGCACGGGCCGAACCTCAACCTCCTGGGGTCCCGCGAACCGGCGATCTACGGCAGCGCAACCCTCGAGGAGATCGACGCGCGTCTTGCCGCCGCGGCCAAGCAGGCCGGTGCGGAGGTCGAGTTCTTCCAATCGAATCACGAGGGAGCGCTGATCGACCGGATCCAGGAGGCGCCTGCGGCCTTCGACGGCATCGTGATCAACCCCGGCGGGCTCACCCACACGAGCGTGGCCCTGCGCGACGCGCTGGCCGCCACGAAGCTGCCGGTGGTCGAGGTTCACCTCTCGAACGTTCACGCGCGCGAGAAGTTCAGACGACACTCTTACGTGTCTCCAATCGCGACGGGGGTGATCTGTGGCTTCGGCGCGATGAGCTACCAGCTCGGTCTCGAGGCACTGCTCGAGCGGCTGCATGCGCGCAGGGCTTCGGCATGAGGCAGGGCACAGCGGAGCGCTGACGCGACGTGCCGGAGACCTGGCGACTCCTGCTCGATCCGCCGGGCCATGGCCCATGGAACATGGCCGTGGACGAGGCCTTGCTCGCCTCCGCCCAGACCGGCGGCCCCGCGACGCTGCGTCTGTACACGTGGCGCGGGCCGTGGCTCTCCGTCGGCTACGCGCAGCCCCTTTCCTCCGAGCGGGCGGAGGCCTGCCGGCGAGCGGGGATCGGCGTGGTGAGGCGCATCACGGGGGGGCGGGCCGTGCTGCACGGAGCCGACCTCACCTATGCCGTCGCAGCGCCGCAGGCATCGCTGCCGCCGGGGTTGCAGGCCTCCTATGCGCTGGTCGCGCGCGCTCTGCTGCGCGCGCTCGCAACACTGGGGGTCTGCGCACAGGTGGCGACGCGCCCGGCAGGAACGCGCGCCGCGGATGTTTTCGACTGCTTCGCACAGCCCGGCGCGGACGAGATCTGTGCAGGGGGCCGCAAGCTCGCCGGAAGCGCGCAGCGACGCGCGCTCGGTGCCGTGCTGCAGCACGGATCATTGCGACTTGCAGCGGATCCGCCGAACATCGCCGAGACCGCTGGGAGCGTTCCGGCCGCGGCAACGAGCCTGGACGAGCTCGGCGTCATCGCTTCGGAGGCGGCAGTTCGCGCGGCCATCATCGCGGGCTTCGCGGCCGAGCTCGGCGTGCAGCTGGAGCCGGAGGCCCTCGGCACGCGCGCGCGCGCGCTGGCGTTGGTGCGCGCTCGCGCGCGTCGGGAGAAACCCTGGGATCC
>CAYOIG010000450.1:0-4191 GCA_964403915.1 uncultured Myxococcaceae bacterium | reverse complement strand
ACGCCTACGGCGAAGGCATCACGGCGAGCGTGGTCGCGTTCCAGGAGGACGGAGGAATCCTCGTCGGAAACGCTGCGAAGGCCAACGTGATCCACGCGCCCCGCACGACCGTCTACTCCGCAAAGCGTCTCATCGGCCGGTACTTCTTCTCGGAAGAGGTGAAGAAGGCGCGTGCGATCTGCTCCTACGAGATCGTCGAAGGGCCGAACCACAGCGTCCGTCTCCGCGTCGGCGAGACGGAGTACTCGCTTCCCGAGATCTCCGCGATGATTCTCGGCGAGATGAAATCGATCGCCGAGACCCGGCTGGGGCAACCGGTGACGAAGGCGGTCGTGACCGTTCCCGCCTACTTCAACGACAACCAGCGCCAGGCCACCCGGGATGCCTGCCGCATCGCCGGCCTCGAGGCGCTCCGGATCCTGAACGAGCCCACGGCGGCGGCGCTCGCCTACGGCTTCGGCAAGGGACTCAACCAGAAGGTCGCGGTCTACGACCTCGGCGGAGGCACCTTCGACATCTCGGTGCTCGAGATCGGCAAGGACGTCTTCGAGGTGCTCTCCACCTGTGGCGACACCTTCCTCGGCGGCGACGACTTCGACGATCGCGTGATCGATCTGCTCGCCGACGAGTTCAGCGCGCAGCACGGAATCAACCTGCGCTCGGATCCCTACGCCCTCGAGAAGCTCAAGGCGGCGGCCGAGGCCGCGAAGAAGGGGCTCTCGCTCGAGGAAGAGGTCGAGATCCGCATCCCCGCCGTGGTCGAGGCGAGCGACGGACAGAGCCTGTGCCTCGAGCGGCGCCTCGGCATTGCCGAGTACGCGAGCCTCGTGAACGACCTCATCCTTCGCACCTTCAAGGTCTGCGACGAAGCGCTGCAGCAGGCCGGCCTCGTGACGCGCGATCTCTCCGGTGTGATCCTCGTCGGCGGACCGACCCGCCTTCCGCTGATCCGACAGGCCGTGCGCGACTACTTCCAGCAGGAGCCGCGCACGGACGTGAATCCCGACGAGGTGGTCGCCATGGGGGCGTCCCTGCACGCGGCGTCACTGATGGCGCCCGAACAGCAAGCCTACCTGCTCGACGTGACTCCGCTCTCGCTCAAGATCGGCGTCGCAGGCGGACTCGCCGAGACGGTGATCGAGCGCAACACGCCGGTGCCGATCGATCAGACGCGGACCTTCACGACCTTCCAGGATTTCCAGGAGAGCGTGCGCATTCGCGTCTACCAGGGCGAGTCGCGACAGGTGACCGAGAACGCACTGCTCGGAGAGTTCGTCTTCGGGGGCTTCGCACGCGCACGGCGTGGTGACGTGAAGATCGAGGTCACCTTCGAGATCGACAGCGACGGCATCGTGAACGTCACGGCCCGCGATCCCGCGACTGGGCAGAAGGCCTCCACACAGATCACGCTGTCCTCGGGGCTGACCGAGGAAGAGATCCAGGCGATCCTCGCGCGCGGAAGCGCCGGAGCGGTCGGAGAGGGGGCGCCGAGTCTCCTCGATCTACCGGCGGACGGTGACGTCACGCTCGGCTCGGGCGAGCTCGAGGTGCTGCCCGATCCGCTGCCGCAGGCCGGCCGCCCCACGGCTTCGGACGTGCCCGACCTCTCGCCCGAGGCAGCCGCGAGACCCGGTCTCGAGATCGAGCTCGACCCGAGCGCAGGGGAGCTCCAGCCCGAGGCACAGGACGACGGCCTCTTCGCCGCGCCCGGCGCCGACCTCTCCGCAGAGGACGGTGACGGGGCTACCGATCCGGGCGGCGAGACCGCGCCCGACTCGCCGCGAAAAGTCTGAGCCGGCATGGCGACCACGCTGCCTCCGGCGGAGCTTCGCGCGCTGGCGAAGATGCTCGACGAGCTCGACTACTACGAGCTGCTGGAGACGCCGCGAGGGGCCGGCGGAGGCGCGCTGCGCGAGGCCTACCACGCGGCATCGAGGCGCTTCCATCCCGATGCCAACCGGCGACTCGACCCCGAGCTCCGCAGCATCGTCGAGCGCATCGCCAAGCGCGTGACCGAGGCCTACTCGGTGCTCCGCGATCCGCAGCGTCGCAGGCTCTACGACGAGGCGCTCTCGCGCTGCGACGGCGTTCGCCGCCTTCAGCTCGTGGAGTCCGCAGCGGCGGCGAGCCACCGAACCCGCGACGAGCGCGAGGGGCGCACGCCGCAGGGGCGCCGCTTCTTTGCGCAGGCCACGGCGGACCTCGGCCGTGGAGACAGGGTATCCGCTCTCCGGAACCTGCAGATGGCGCTCACCTACGAGCCCGAGAATCCGCTGTTCCAGTCGCGACTCGCGGATCTTCGCGCGCCGGGGCGCTGAACGCCGGGCCGGACGGATCGATGGACGGGGCGAGGCCTGGTTGCCCGCGCTTTTCCCACTTCCTATGCTGCCGCGCGTGCGAGCCTGGTCCACCGCATGCCTTCTCGCCGCAGGGCTCGCGCTCGGATGCAGGGACGGGAGCACGGCGGCGAGCCCGAGCCCGTCTGCGGCGCCCGCGGTGCAGCCCGTGGCCGCGACCGGCGCGGAGGCGAAGCGCACCGAGCGTCCGCTGCCGGCCTTCGAGGGCGTCACCCTCGCGGGGCAGCGCGTCACGGCATCCTCCTTCCTCGGAAAGCGCGTCCTGCTCTTCCTCTTCAACCCCGAGGTACCCGACGCTGCGGTAGTGGCGAAAGCGCTGGTGGCACTGACGCGAATCCAGGGCGCCGAGAACTTCGAAATCCTCGGCATCGCCGCGGGAAGCGATCGCCGCACGCTCGAGGCCTTCGTGAAGGCGAAGGGCATCGACTACCCCGTGATCGACGACCCGACGGGCCAGATCGCGCGCAAGCTGGGCGTCCCGGTTCCGGTCGCACTGGTCGGCGCCGACGCCGAAGGCAACGTGCTCTTCGGCATGGGGCAGTTCCCGAAGGACGGGCCCGATCCGGCCGCCGCCATCGAATCCTACGTGCGCCAGTCGCTGCGACTCCCCGAAACCGCAGCGCCGGTGGAGACGGCACTCGGCGAGCACCCGCTCGCACCGTCCTTCAAGGCCGAGCGTTTGGACGGCGGTGCCCCCTTCGAGCTGTCCTCGCTGCGCGGCAAACCGGTGATCCTGGTCTTCTTCCTCCATACCTGCCCGCACTGTCATCACGAGCTGGAGTTCCTGAAGCAGGAGCTCCCGAAGATCCCCGAGGCCGAGCGCCCGGTCCTGATCGGGGTCTCGGTTCTCGACCACGTGACGTCGGTCAAGACCACGCTCGAGCAGGATGGCCTCTCCTTCTTTCCGGTGCTGCTCGACTCCGATTACAAGATCCGCACGGCCTACGGCGCCCTCGCAGGCGTGCCCGAGACCTTCCTCATCGGAGCGGACGGCCGCGTGATGGCCCGGATCCGAGGCTGGGGCAATCCGCAGGACGAGCCGCTGCTGCGCATGCGACTGGCCAAGCTGGCCGGACGGCCCGTGCCGATGCTGCTCTCGGCGACCGGCTTCAGCGGCAACGAGTTCTGCGCGGTATGTCACGAGGGCCCGGCCGAAACCTGGCAGCTCACCGCCCACGCCGGCGCGTTCGCGACGCTCGTGAAGCACGGTGCCGACCGCGACCCCGAGTGCGTGAGCTGCCACGTGGTCGGCTGGGGCAAGACCGGCGGCTACACGCTCGCCCCGCCCACGCCGCAGCTCGAGAACGTCGGCTGCGAGACCTGCCACGGGCGAGGCGGCCCGCATCAGTCACCCGACTTCGTGAAGGCTGGCGACTTTGCGCCGGCCTGCGCCGCCTGCCACAACGAGAAGCACTCTCTCGGCTTCTCCTACTCGGCCTTCGTGCCGAGGGTCGGCTGCAAGTCGATCGCGAAGCTGGCCGATCTGCCGCTCGCGGAGAAGCGGAAGATCCTCGAGACGCAGGGAAGACCTCGCGAGCCGGTTCTCGGCAGCGCCAACGCCCGCTTCGTGGGCTCTGCGGCCTGCCAGGCCTGCCACGGGAGTGAGCACGAAGTCTGGGCGAAGAGCGCACATGCGCGCAGCGCGAAGTCTCTCGAGGCGAAGAAGAAGACGAGCGAGGACGCTTGCCTCAAATGCCATACGACGGGCTTCGCGCGGCCCGGAGGCTTCCCGCCGGGCGGCACTCTCGCGGCGAACCCCGGGCTCGCCGCGGTGGGCTGCGAGGACTGTCACGGCCCCGGTAGCGAGCACGTCGCCAGCGGAGCAACGAAGCGC
>CAYOIG010000449.1:0-3833 GCA_964403915.1 uncultured Myxococcaceae bacterium | reverse complement strand
TGGCAAGTATCTGACCGACGGGCTGCCCATGGGCAAGACGATCGATCAGATGAGCGATGCGGAGAAGGCGAAGCTCATCGCGACGCTCTTCATGATCCTCGAAGAGTTCGGTGTGGATGGGTACACCTGCCTCCCAATCGGGCCGGGCACGGAGTTCACGGGCGGCACGCCGCTGCTCGACGACTGGGGCGTCGGCTTCGAGCGCAGCCCGCACGGCATGCCCGTCGCCCACCACCACCCGGTGCGGGAGATGCGCGATCTCGACGGCTTCGCGCCTCCCGAGCCGAGCCGAGCGCAGCTCGTTCTCGTGGATCTGATGAAGGCGCGCTTCGGCAGCGAGAAGGCGATCTTCTGGATGATGCGCGGAGCCTTCGTGCGGAGCTGGCGCCTGGTCGGCATGGACAACCTGATGCTCCAGATGTACGACGATCCGGCGTTCGTGCACCGCGTTGCCGAGATGGTCACACGCTACAGCCTGCAGCAGCTCGACATGGTGGCCAGCGCGGGCGTCGACGTGCTGGTCGTGGAAGACGACATCGCCGACAAGAACGCGCCGCTCATCTCACCGGCGCTGTTCAAGGAGTTCGTCGAGCCCTACAACCGGCGGCTCGTGGACGAGGCGCATCGCAAGGGTCTCGCGGTGGTGCGTCATAGCGACGGCAATCTCTGGCCCATCCTCGACGTCCTCATCGAGAGCGGGTACGACGGCCTCAACCCGCTCGAGCCACAGGCGGACATGGGGATGAAGAAGGTGAAAGACTACTGCGGCGACCGTCTCTGCCTGCTCGGCAACATCGACTGCCAGGAGCTGCTGCCGAGCGGTACCGAAGAGCAGGTGGAGGCGGCCGTGAAGCAGGTGATCGACGACGCCGCGGCTGGAGGCGGGCTCATCATCGACTCCTCCAACACGTATCACCCGAGCGTGAAGCCGGAGAACGTGATGGCGGTGTTCCGGGCCACCCACAGGCATGGGGCGTACGCGAAGCGCTGAGCCGGGAGGGGCGCTTCCCCGCCGCGAGATCGGATCAGGCGCCCGCGACCGTCCACGCCAGCAGGAGCTGTGCGCCGTAGTAGAGGGGCAGCCCCCAGAGCTCGTTGGTGAACGTGTGCACCACGAAGCGCTCGCGGGCGACGGCGAGGTCCGAGGCATAGAAGGCGAGGGCGCCGAGCAGGATCACGGGATTTCCGGCCGCCCACACGGTGCCTGCCGCACACATCACCATGACGGAGATGACGGTCACGTAGGCGCGAACGGGAAGTCGCATCGAGCCCTCGACGTGCGGGCTGAGCCAGCGCAGGGCCAGCAGCAGCGGCACGGCGAGCAGCGCCGCGGTCACGGCGAGTGCGGGAAGGGACACGCCGCGCGCGACGAACGCGGCTGCGAACGCGACGTGCCCGAGCAGGAAGGAGACGAGACCGGCGAGAAACGCAGCCTTCACCTGCTTCGGGATCAGCAGCACGTCGCCGAGCCAGGAGAGCGCGAGCGCCAGGAGAACGAGCTGGCCGTAGCGCGTGTCGAGCGCGCCGGCCGCGAGTGCGACGGCGACGAAGCCGGTCGAGGCGAGGGGCTTGGCGACCCACGTGCCCGGCCGAAACCCGCGCCAGCGTGAGAGCAGGAGCGCCGCGACGGCCGCCAGCGTGAGGATCACCCAGGGGAGCATCGCCGCAGTCTAGTTCCGATATGCTCCGGGGAAAGAGGATCCGTGGACCGAATCTCCCTCGCGCAGCTTCCCACGCCGCTCGACGAAGCCCCCCGGCTCTCGGAGGCGCTTGGCGTTCGCCTGCTGGTGAAGCGCGACGACCTCACGGGCCTCGCCCTCGGTGGGAACAAGGCGCGCAAGCTCGAATACCTCGCGGCCGACGCCCGTGCGCGCGGCTGCGACACGCTGGTGGCTGCGGGCGGCGCGCAGTCCAACTTCGCGCGAATGACGGCGGCGGCCGCAGCGCGTCTCGGCATGGGCTGCCATCTCGTGCTCTCGGGCACCTCGCCCGCGCAGGTTTCGGGCAATCTGCTGCTCGACCGCATCTTCGGCGCGACGCTCCACTTCGCGGGCTCGGGCGACTGGCGTGTGCTCGAGGCGGGCGTCGCGAAGCTCTCGGAGGATCTGGGCCCGGGCGCCTATCCGATGCCGATCGGCGGGGCCACGGCCGTGGGCGCCCTCGGCTACGTGGAGGCCGCGGACGAGCTGATGGCGCAGGCCGCGGCTCCGCCCGACTGGCTCGTGCTCGCCGATGGCAGTGGCGGCACGCACGCGGGCCTGCTGGCAGCCCTTCCGGCGCAGGTGAAGATCCTCGGCGTGGACGTCGCACGCCCCCCCGTGCCGCATCGCGACCGCGTTCCCGACCTCGCGGCGCAGACGGCGAAGCTCGCAGGCCGCCCGCTGCCGGGCGGTGAGCTGCACCTGGTGGATCATACCGGCGCGAAGTACGGCGCCGTCACAGACGAGAGTCTCGCGGCGATCCGCCTTGCGGCCCGCACGGAGGGCCTGCTGCTCGATCCGGTCTACTCGGGCAAGGCGATGGCCGGGCTGCAGGCCGCGGTGCGCGAGGGCCGCATCTCGGGGACGGTCGTCTTCCTCCACACGGGGGGAGCGCCTGCGCTCTTCGCAGACGGCTACGCCGGGGCCCTGGCGTGAAGGAGGCGCTCGACGTCACCTACCGGCACGCGCGGCGCGTGGTCGCCGGCGTCGTGGGCGGGAGCGTCGTGGCGGTGGGCGTCGCCATGATCGTCCTGCCCGGGCCGGCCTTCGTCGTGATCCCGGTCGGTCTCGCGATCCTCGGTGTCGAGTTCGCGTGGGCCCGGCACTGGCTCGAGAAGGTGAAGCAGCACGCGCAGACGGCCGTCGACACGGTGAAGGGCTCGGGCCGCTCGCCGCGCCCGTAGCCGAACGGTCACGGCCCGCGGTCCGCGCCGGGTTCACGCTTCCGTCTCTCGGAGCCCTGCAAACGCGCGAGCGCTGCTCGCGGGCATGGCACGGGGCTTGCTCCGTCTCCGGGCACCCCATCCAGTGTCCCGGAGCGGTGCTCCGCCATGGCGCTCGCAGCCCCTCGAAAGGCCGCGCTGGCCTCGATCCTCTGCTTCGTCACCTCGCTTCCTCCCGGTGCTGCGCGTGCGATTCCGAGCGACGGATCGACGCTCTTCACCGATCGCGGTGTCGCGCCGCCTGCCGGCGGTGCGGCTGCGGGCGCGGCGCAGCCGGATCTGTTCACCGGCGCGGCCGTCAGCGCCATCCCGCTCTCGCTCCCGCCGGGCACCGGTGGGCTGACGCCCGCCCTCGCGCTGCGTTACTCGAGCACGGGCCACGGTGAGAGCTGGGTCGGCACGGGCTGGACGCTCTCCCTGCCCGCCATCACGCGCTCTCTCGACCAGGGCGTTCCCCGCTACGACGACGCGCTCGACGTCTTCGAGCTCGACGGCCGCAAGCTGGTGCCCGAGAGTGACACGCCCGTCCTGCCGCGCCGCTACCACGCGCGGCGTGAGAGCTTCGAGCGCATCGTGCACGAAGCCGATGGAAGCTGGACGGTGACGGAGCCCGGTGGCACGAAGCGCCGCTTCGGCCTCTCCGCCGAGGCGCGCATCGAAACGGTCAGTGGCGGCGCGCCCTTCGCCTGGCTGCTCTCCGAAGAGGAAGACGTCCACGGCAACGCCATCGCAGTGCGCTACGACCGAACCGACACCGGAACGGCCTACCCGTCGGAGGTTCGATACACACTCCGGCGTTCGTCCGGAGGAGAGCTGGCGAGCCTCGGTGCCGACCTGACGCGCGACCGGCTCGTCCGCTTCGTTCTCGAGACCCGCCCCGACGTCTCGACGAGCTACGCGACGGGCTTCG
>CAYOIG010000448.1:0-3926 GCA_964403915.1 uncultured Myxococcaceae bacterium | reverse complement strand
GCCCTGCCGCACGTCGTACGCGCTGGAGCTGCCGACCTGGGTAGCCCGGGAACAGCCCGGGGTGGATCTGCTCGATCGCGACAAGCTCTTCGATCTGATGGACGGTCGCTAGGTGCAAGCGGTCGACACCAACGTCCTGGTCTATGCCGCGATCGAGAGCAGCCTCCACCACGAGCGCGCGCTCGCGGTGCTGAGAGGGCTCGCGGAGGGCGCTCGCCCGTGGGCCCTGCCGTGGCCCTGCATCTACGAGTTCTTCCGTGTCGTCACCCATCCGAGGGTCTTCCATCCGCCGATGCCCGGCGAGCGTGCACTCGCATTTCTGCGCGCCCTGCGGGCCTCCCCCTCGGTGCACCTGCTGGCCGAGTCCTCGCGGCATCCGGAGCTGATGGAGTCGGTGCTTCGTGCGGCGAACGTCTCCGGAAACCTGGCGCACGACGCCCACATCGCTGCCTTGTGCCTCGAGCACGGCGTCACCGAGATCGTCACCGGCGATCGCGACTTCTCACGCTTCGAGGGCCTCACAGTTACGCATCCCTTCTGACTTTCACCTGCTCGAAGCCCGCTCGTCGCCTGATCCGGCCGCGGGCATGCCTCGCCTCGGCAAGCGGCATCACGACGTCGAGCGTGCGCGCGATGGCCGCCTCCCAGCCGAAGCGTGTCTCGAGCAGGTGTCGTGCTCGTTCGCCGAGCTGCGCGCAGAGGCTCGGGTCGGCGCGCAGGCCTCGGATGGCGGCGGCGAGCTCCGAAGCAGCCGCCTCCTGCGGGAGCAGCCAGGCGTCGACTCCGTGCGTCAGGCCGTCGGCCACGCCCTCGAAGGCGATGATCGCGAGACCCGCCTCCATGTAGTTGAGGAGCTTGATCGGAAAGCCCCCGGCGATGCGGCGCGGCACGACGGCGAGCGCTGCGCCGAAGAGCAGGTGTCGCACCTCGTCTGCGCTGTCAGCCCGCACGAGCCGAAGGCCGGGTGCTCCGCTCCGAAGCGGATCGTGCGTCACGACGACGATCTCATCCGGGTAGAAACCGCGTGCCGCCTCCGCGAGGAGACCGAGATCCTGATACGCGTCGAGGTTTCCGGCGTAGACCACGAAGCCTCGCGTGGCGAGTCCGTGCCGTCGGCAGGCGGCCGCTACCGCGGCCTGCGGCGGCGCGGGCGCGGGCGCGATCGCGGGCGGGACGAGCGTCACGCGCTCCGGCGCTGCGACACCGAGCGCTGTCGCCGCCGCCGCCGAGACGGCGATCACGGCGTCGGCTCGCTGCGCGAGGAGGCGGTCGAGGCCGCGCCCGAAGGCGCTCGCGCCGCCGGCAGCGAAGGCGGGCGCATAGGCGCGGAGCTCGTTTCCGAAGAGCGTGTGCGCCACGTAGACCACGGGAGTCTTCGTGAGCGCTCGTGCGGCGAGCGCGATGCAGGCCGCCTCGCCGTTGTGTGCGAGGATGGCCTCGAAAGGCCGCCAGCGCTGCGCCGCCAGCAGCGTCGCCAGCAATGCCGCATCGGCGACGGGCTTGCGCAAGCTCGGCCCGGCACGCAGGGGGGTTCGCGAGAGCGATGCGGGCGCGGGCGAGAGCGAGACGCCGTCAGCCCGAAGCGCCGCGAGCGCGGCCTCGTCGCGAAGGCCGTGGCCGTAGCAGAGCAGTGTGACATCGACGCCGCTACGGGCGAGCGCCCGGGCCTGCTCCGCGACGTAGACCTGCGAGCCCTGCGGCAGCGGGAAGGGAAAAGCCGCCAGCAGGGCAATCCGCATCACTCGAGGTATCCGAGCGCTCGCAGCCGCGCGGCGACCTCGGCCTCTTCGTCCGCGGTGTAGGGAGCCGGCGCGGGAGCCTGCGCCGCACCGCCGGGCCACGGCAGGCCGATGGCGCGCAGGCAGGCGGGCGCCAGCGCGGCCAGGCCACGCACGTCCGAGAGCGCCTTCCGGCCGGGACCCACCGCCAGCAAGATGCCGTCGGGGCGGTGCGTGCCGTTCATGCCGCGCCCGCGGCCCCCTGCGAGGGCCGGCCCGTCGAGAGAGTGAACGGCTTCGCGACCCGGCTCACGCCACGGCGTCGGCACGAGCGAGAGGCCGTAGCCGGCATCGAGGGCGAGCTCGACCACCACGTCCGGCGCGCGCTCCACGAAGGGGCCGGCATATACCTCTTCGCGTCTGCGTGCGCGCGCGACGACGGGGCCTCCGCCGGGAAGCTTCCAGTCGAGAAGTGAATCGATCACCTCCTGCCGCAGCCGCTCGTACTCCTCGGAAGCCACGCAGCCCATGGCCTCGCGGCCGGCGAGGTTGAGCCAGACACCGGGCTGGGTGTTCGCCTCCTCCGAGAAGGCACGGGTTCGGCGCCAGTCGAAGCCTCCGAAGCGAGCTGCACTCTCGAGCCGGGCCGCACCCGCGCGCGCGCGCCGGAAGGCGGCCTGCGCGAGCCGCGGCGGGAGCGCGCGCAGCGCCGCGTCGCGCAGCCCGCGTGCCAGCGCGTCGAGACCCGGCCCTCCCGCACTGCGCCGCAGCAGACCGCACGCCTCGAGGTGACGGTTCAGGTGCACCACCCGCCGCGAGGCGCCGCCGGCTCCGTGATCCGACATCACGACGCAGAGCGCATCCTCGCCGAAGGCAGCACGCAGCTCGCCGCAGGCTGCATCGAGCGCCGCATACACCGCGGCCAGCGCATCGCGCCGGATGCCGCTTGCGGCCGGTTCGTGTCGGGGCGACGCAGGGTCGAAGTCGCGCCAGAAGTGGTGCGCCGCGGTGTCGCTCTCGGCGAAGACGACGCAGGCGAGATCGAGCCTGGCACCGCCGGCGCGCAGGCGCCGGATCGCCTCGAGCGCGAAGCTCGTCTTGCGTGCGACGCGCTGCGGGAGGATCGCGGCGGCGCGCTCGTGCCAGCCCTCGGCCTCCGCTCCCTCGTCGAGATCGGGCGTCATCCAGGCTCCCGTGCGAGCGGCGATCTCGCGGTAGAGCGCGGGGTCGCTGGCCGCCCCTGCGCTACTCCCGGCGGAGACCGGTGCGTCGAAGCCCGGCACCAGCAGGCCGCGAACAGGCTCGGCCGGTGCCGTCGCGGGCATCCCCAGCGCCAGCACGCTGCCATCGGCCTCACGGACGCGCGCGAAGAGCGAGCTCCCGGCCCGGTCGCGCGCGTTCACGAAGCGCAGGCGGTAGGCGCCGGAAAGCTTCTGCGTGAAGTCGAAGATGCCGTGGGCACCCGGCTCGAGACCCGTTGCGAAGGACGACCAGGCAGGAAAGCTCGCCGGCGGCGTCGTGCTCGCCAGCGGGCGCGCTTCGGCCTCCTGCATCCAGCGTGCGAGGTTCGGAAGCCGGCCCGCCGCGGCGAGAGGGCGAACCACGTCGAGGCTCGCGCCATCGAGACCGAGCACGAGGAGCGGGCGAAGCGCGGGCACGGCCCTCCTGCCCGGCCTACTCGAGGTGGCCGACGATCGCGTCGGTGATGCGATCGAGCGAGGCCGTACCGCCGAGGTCTCCCGTGCGGGTTTCCGGATCCGTGAGCGCTGCATGCACGGCGCGCGTCACCGCATGGGCCGCGCCGTCCTCACCCAGGTGGCGGAGCATCTCGGCCGCCGAGAGGATCACGGCGGCGGGGTTGGCGAGCCGCTTGCCTGCGATGTCGGGAGCACTGCCGTGAACGGCTTCGAAGACGGCACAGTCGTCACCCACGTTGCTCCCCGGCACCACGCCGAGCCCGCCGACGAGGCCGGCACAAAGATCGGAGATGATGTCGCCATAGAGGTTGTCGAGCAGCAGCACCTCGAAGCGCGACGGATCCTTCACGAGCTGCATGGCGCAGTTGTCGACGATCAGCTCCTCGTAGGCGATCTCGGGATAACGCCGCGCCACCTTGCGCGCGCATTCGAGAAAGAGCCCGTCCGTCAGCTTCATGATGTTGGCCTTGTGGATGGCCGTGACCTTCTTCCGGCCCTGCCGCTCGGCCAG
>CAYOIG010000447.1:0-3425 GCA_964403915.1 uncultured Myxococcaceae bacterium | reverse complement strand
CGTGTTCGCGCAGGCACCGCTGGCGAAGGTGACGCTGCTGCCCCAGGTGGCGACCACGCCGCGCCAGCCATCGCCGGCCACGGCATCGCTCGACGTGCGCGCCGTTCGCAACGACGACCATGCTGCCTTCCTGCTCGAATGGGACGACGAGAGCGCGGACGTGCGAGCGACCATTGACGCCTTCGGTGACATGGTCGCGGTGGAGGTCCCGGTGTCGGCCGGTCCGCCGCCGGCTCCCTTCATGGGAAACAAGGGCGGCCGCGTGCAGATCCTTCAGTGGCGGGCCGACTGGCAGACGGACGTGGAGAAGGGCGCAGTCACCATGCGCGAGCTGTATCCGAACGCCTATGCGGCCGACTTCCATCACGAGGAGCATCTGCCGCCTGCGGAGGCGGCGGCCTACCAGGGGGCCGTATCGCTCGGCAATCCGATGAGCGAGCGCCAGCGTACGTCGAGCGTGCAGGATCTCATGGCCGAGGGGTTCGGATCGCTCACGCCGCGCACGACGCAGGCGGCGGCGGGCAAGGGAGCCCACGACGGGAAGCGCTGGCACGTCGTGATCACGCGGCCGCTGGCAGCGGTGGGAGAGTCGGCTGCGAGCCTCGCGCCCGGCACGCAGACCCACGTGTCGTTCGCGGTCTGGAACGGCTCGCACCGTGAGGTCGGGGCACGCAAGGCGTGGGCCGCGTGGGTGCCGATGCTGGTGCCGAAGTGAGCGAGACGGCCGTGCTCGAGACGCTGGAGCGGGCGCAGGCCTGGCGGGCGCTCGGGCGTGCCTTCGCACCTCCGCGTGACGTGGCGCAGCTCCGCGACGATCTCGCCGTGCTTCGGGAGCGCGCACGGGGCCCGCTGGAGGAAGCGCTGACGGCGGCGCTCCACGCGCTCGCGGGCACTGCGCCGGCCACGCTGGCCGATGTCTACGACCGGCTCTTTGGTGGCCGTGGCGGCGTGCCCGCACGCGAGAGCGCGTATGCCGACCCGCGCATCGTCGCACCGGCCGAGCTCGCCGACGTGCGCGGCTTCCTGCGCGCCTTCGGGCTGGAGGAGAAGGGAGAGCTGGCGGATCACGTCGCGACCGAGTGCGAGCTCGCCTCGGTGCTGGCGCTCAAGGAGGCCTGGGCGCTCGGAGAGGGCTGGGAGGAGCGCGCACGGATCGCACGCGACGCCTATGAGCGTATGCTCGGCGGGCATCTGCTGCGCTGGGTGCCGCGCTTTGCAGCCTGCGTTCGCGCGGCGAATGCATCGGCCTTCCATTCGGCAGCGGCCTCGGCGCTCACCGCGCTGCTCGACGAGGAGGCCGGGAGGCTCGGGCTGGCCTCGCTGGTCGAGGACGGGCCGGCCCCCCTCCCTTCACTCCCGGACGAGATCGTCTGTGGCGAAGGCTGCCCGGCTGCTTGCGACTCGCCGGGGTCGTGATCGCCGCGGGCCGGCCGGCTGTACGGGCGTGAGACGGGATAGCGCGCGCTGCCCCGCTTCGTGACTTCCTGCCACGAGACGGCCTCTTCGTGCGGCAAAGCGCCGCGCAGCGCGGAGCCTGCCGCCCGGCCAAGTCCGCGATCTGCGGCAGATTTCGCCCCGCGCGCGGCACGGCACGGGCCTTGAACTCTCGGGGCTCGGTCGCCGCCCGAGGCGGGCGCGCCGGCGCCGGAGAGTCGGCGCGTGGTGCGCGTTTCGGGCGGAGCCAGGAGGATGCGCATGAGCCTTGCCCCCGGTCGCCTGGTAATCGCACTTGGTGCGCTGCTCGCTCTCGGCGCTGCGTGCTCACAGGAGAGCACGGCCCCGGCCACAGAGAGCGCTGCGGCGAAGAAGCCGGCCTCGGCGCCGGATCCGGAGAAGGTCGCCGCGAAGGAAGAGGCGAAGCAGATCTTCGCCTCGACGTGCAGCCCGTGTCATGGCGTGAGCGGCGCCGGAAACGGGACGCAATCGGATGCGCTCGTGCCGCCGCCGCGGAACTTCCAGGATCCCGGCTGGCAGGCGTCGGTGAACGATGCCTACATCGAGCAGATCATCGTCGTGGGCGGTGAGGCGGTGGGCAAGAGCGCCGTCATGCCGCCGAATCCCGAGCTCGCGAACAAGCCTCTCGTCGTGGCCGCCATGCGCGAATACATCCGCAGGCTCGCCACGCCCTGACGTGCGCACGGCCATCTGCTCTCACGGCCGCCGGGTGCTCCTCGCGCTCGTCGCGGGTGCGCTCGCGGCCGCATGCGGCGAGGCCGGGAGCGATGTCGTCCTCGTGGGCACCGTGGAGCGCACGCTCGTCGAGATTTCCGCACCGGCGCCGGAGCTGCTCGTCGCCGTGAGCGTCGCGCGCGGTGAACACGTCTCGGCAGGGAGCGTCGTCGCGCGCCTCGACGATACGCTTGCGCGGGCCGATCTCGCCGCCGCCGAGGCTGCTCTCGCCGGCGCGCAGGCCCGTGCGCGCATCGCCGAGGAGGAGCTGGGCCGGGCGCGGCGCCTCGAGCACGAGAGCGTGGCCTCGCGGCAGGTGCTCGACCGCACGCGTGCCGAGCGAGATCAGGCTTCGGCGCTGCTGCGCGAGGCACAGGCTCGGCTCGATGCGGCGCGCAAGCGCCGACTCGATCTCACGGTCGTGACGCCCGTCGCGGGCGTCGTCGACCAGATCCCCTTCGATCCCGGCGAGCGGGTGCCGGCGGGAGCCGTTCTCGTCGTCCTGCTCGCCGACGGGGCTCCCTGGGTTCGGGTCTGGCTCCCCGAGCGCGCCCTCGCGAGTGTTCTTCCGGGGCAGCCGGTCGAGGTGCGCATCGACGGCGTGGCCGGCTTGCGAGAGGGCCGCGTGCTCGAGGTCGGGCTCGAGCCCGAGTTCACGCCACATCTCGCGCTCACCGAACGCGAGCGGGGTCACCTCGTCTACGAGACGCGCATCGCTCTCGAAGAGGCGGCGCTGGCGGGGCTGCGGCCCGGCATTCCGGCGACCGTGACTCTGCGTTTGGCGCCACCGACCGGGGCGCGCCCATGACGACGCGCGGGAGCGAGGACGTTGCGATCCGCACGCGCGGTCTCACACGACGCTTCGGTGAGCGCGTGGCGGTCGACGCGGTCGACCTGAGCGTGCGCCGCGGCGAGATCTTCGGCTGCCTCGGGCCGAACGGCTCCGGGAAGTCGACGCTAATGCGCATGCTGCTGGGCCTGCTCGAGCCCTCGGCCGGCGAGGCGACCGTGCTCGGTTGCCAGATGCCGCGCGACGCCGAGCGGCTCCGCCCTTCCGTCGGCTACATGACCCAGCGCTTCTCGCTCTACGAGGATCTCTCGGTGGCCGAGAACCTCGACTTCGCGGGCGAGATCTTCGGACTGCCGCGGCGGAGCCGGCGAGAGCGCGTGGACGCGGCCCTAGCAGGCCACGGGCTCGGCCCCTGGCGCCGCCAGCGCGCGGCCTCGCTCTCGGGCGGCTGGAAGCAGCGTCTGGC
>CAYOIG010000446.1:0-1953 GCA_964403915.1 uncultured Myxococcaceae bacterium | reverse complement strand
AACACGCGGACGAGCGCGTTGCAGGACTCTCTGCGCTCGCTCCTCGGGGGCACCACTGACAGGCGTGTTAGCCCAATTCTCGCGCCCGGGTCAAGACCGAAAATGCGACGCTACGCTCGGCGCGTGGCAATGGAGGACTCGGCGCTCCACCGGGCGGGCCGCGCGGCGGTCGCCACGCTGGCCGCGCTGCTGATTCGCGCCCTCGGCGCGACCTGGCGCGTGCGCCGCGAGGGGCCGAGCCCGTTCGACTCGCCGCAGCGGCCGGTGCTCGGGGCGCTGTGGCATCAGAGTGTCATTCTCGCCGCCCATCAGTTCCGCGATCGGAACGCGGTGGTGATCGTGAGCCGCAGCCGGGACGGCGACTGGATCGAGGCCCTGCTCTCGCGCCTCGGCTACGCGCCATCGCCGCGCGGCTCGAGCTCGCGGGGGGGAGCCGTCGCCCTGCGACAGCAGATCCGGATGACGCGTGCGAGCGGGGCGGGAGCGCTGCTCTGCGACGGCCCGCGCGGACCGGCCGGCGTCGCCAAGCCCGGGGTCGTGTTCCTCGCGCGGGCGTGCCATGCGCCGCTGTGGCCGGTCGCCTTCTCGGCCCGCCCCGCCCTGCGCTTCGGGAGCTGGGACCGGATGCTCTTCCCCCTGCCCTTCGCGCGCGTGATCTGGGCCTGCGGTGATCCGATCGTGGTCCCGCGCGACGCCGACGAGGCCACGCTCGAGACGTGTCGGGTGCGTCTCGAACGGTCGCTCCAGCAGCTCACCGGCGATCTCGACCGGCGCCTCGGCGTGGCGTAGCGCTCACGACGCGCGCTCGGCGGCCTCCACCACCGAGCGCAGCCAGCTTCCGATCTCCGGATGTTCCAGCAGGCCCACCTTGCGCAGGCGTGCGGCTGCCAGCGCCCGGACCTCGGCAGCGGTTCCCGCCCGCAATGCCTGGCGTGCGTCCTCGGCAGCCTCTCCGCGGTCGAGCGCGCGCACGATCTCCTTCATGATCGGAACCGCGCTGGGGCTGCCCGACAGCTCGTCGAGGTCGAGCCCCACCAGCAGCGGCACCGCCAGCGGGCTGCTCGCCATCTCACCGCACAACGAGACCGGGATGCCGTGAGCCCTCGCCGCACGCACGCTGCGGTCGATCAACATCAGCACCGCCGGATGGAGTGGCTCGTAGAGCTTTGCCACGCGCTCGTTCCCGCGATCGACGGCGAGCGTGTACTGCGTGAGGTCATTGGTGCCGATGCTGAAGAAATCGCACTCGCGCGCCAGCGCGTCGGCGATCAGCGCCGCCGACGGCACCTCGATCATGATCCCGATCGGCATCCCGCGGTCGAAGGCGATGCCCTGCTCCGCCAGCTCCCGCATCAGATCGGCCACGATCGCCTTCACGCAGCGAAGCTCATCGAGGCTGCACACCAACGGAAGCAGGCAGCGGACGTTGCCCGAGGCGCTCGCGCGCAGGATGGCGCGAAGCTGCGCGCGGAACGCGCTCTCGTGCGAGAGCATCAGCCGGATCGAGCGCCAACCGAGCTGCGGATTCTCTTCAGGCTCTGCGTCCACCAGCGGCAGCGCCTTGTCACCACCGAGGTCGAGCGTGCGGATCGTGACCGGACGCGGTGCCATCATGCGCGCCACCCGGTCGTAGAGTCGCTCCTGCTCCTCCTCCTCCGGGAAGCCGCGGTGCGCCAGCGCCAGGAGCTCGGTGCGAAACAGCCCGATGCCCTCGGCACCGTGACGCTCGATCAGCCGCAAGTCGTTGAGCAGCCCGACGTTGCCCGTGAGCGAAACCCGATGGCCGTCACGCGTTTCGGCCGGGCGGCCCTTGAGCGCATCGAGGTGCTCGACGGCGATCTCGTAGCGATGCTGGGCCCGCTCGTACTCGGCGCGGAGCCGCGCGTCGGGGGAGAGATGGACGCGCCCGCTGGCGCCGTCGACGATCGCGATCTCTCCCGGCCGCGCGGCCGC
>CAYOIG010000445.1:0-4525 GCA_964403915.1 uncultured Myxococcaceae bacterium | reverse complement strand
TTCGGTCCGGTGTTCCCCCAGAGCTACGACGAGACGGAGCCGTCCTCGCTGTATTTCCAGGACGAAGACTGCTTGCGGCTCAACGTGTGGACCCCAGCGGTCGACGACGGCAAGCGTCCGGTCATGGTCTTCATCCACGGCGGTGGATACCTGTGGGGATCCAGCATGGACCCGCTCTATGACGGGGCGAAGCTGGCGCGCCGCGGCAAGATCGTGGTGGTGTCGTTCAACTACCGCATGGGCGCCCTGGGCTACCTCGATTTGTCCGCAGTGGGCGGTGATGCGTATGCCGACAGCGGAAATCTCGCGGTCCTCGACCAGATTGCCGCGCTCCGCTGGGTGCACGACAACATCGCCAGCTTCGGCGGAGACCCGGAGAACGTCACGATCTTCGGTGAGTCCGCCGGCGCTGGCAGCGTGGCGACGCTCCTCACCGTGAAGCCAGCGCAAGGCCTCTTTCGCCGTGCCATCTCGCAGAGCGGCGCGTTCCGGATCACGCGCTCGCAGGAGTATGCGCGCGACGTAACGCGCCGTTTCCTGGAGATGGCGCACGCGACCGACGTCGCTGGTCTCAGAGCGCTCTCACAAGAGGAGATATTCGAGGCGCAAGAGCGACTCGTCGATGAGGCCGGACTCGCCAGTGACCGGCTCTTCGGGCCGGTGCGCGACGGGCGCATCGTGCCACGAGACCCCTTGCGCGCCGTTGCCGAAGGCTGCGCCGAAGGCGTCGATCTGCTCACCGGCACCACCGAGGACGAGGCGCGCTTCTGGATCAAATACGAGTCTGCGCTGCCCTACATCCCGGCGACCATCACGCTGTCGATCACGCCAGACACCAGGATCTGGGATGCCGCGACCCGCGATCGGATCATCGACCACTACGAGCGCCGCTTCCCCGAGCTGAAGAGCGGTGATGTTGCGTTGGCCATCGCCACCGACTTCTTCTTCCGCATGCCGCAGATCCACCTGGCCGAAGCCCAGGCGCCGCACGGCAACACGTGGATGTATCTCTTCACCTGGGATTCACCCGTCGAGAACGGCGTCTACGGCGCGCGGCACGCGCTCGATCTGCGCTTCATGTTCGACAACCCCGACTCCGACGTGGGTGACGCGGCCCCCGATGGCCTCACCGAAGCCATGCAGGACGCATGGATCGCATTTGCGGCCACGGGCACTCCTGATCACCGCGGAATACCTGCGTGGCCGAAGTACGACACGGCGCGCCGGGCAACGATGATCTTCGACGCATCGAGTCGCGTGGTCGATGACCCTGCGAGCGAAGACCGTCTCTTCTGGGAGGAGAACGTGCTCGGGCGCACGCTCGTGAAGTGAGCGCCTCCTCCGGGCGGCGACGCCCCCCGCCCCCATGACCCCCGTCATATCGGGGTCCCCGGCCGCCGGGCGATGGTGAGTGAGCGCACACTCACCGGGCGCGATCCGCCCCGGAGGCCCCATGCGAGCCCGTTCCTCCGAGCCCTCGGCCGCTCCCGCCGACCCGGGTGGCGCCCGGCGTGGCCCCCAGATCGCAGCCACCCGCGGAACGCCCGCCCGTTCCGCTCCCGCACCGCAGCGTACGGCCCGGAGCGAGCGACGCGACGCGACGCGGCGGCGGCTCCTCGATGCAGCGCTCGCGGCGGTCGCCGAGCACGGGCCTGCGGGCGCCACCACGGCCGAGATCGCCCGCCGGGCTGGCGTGTCGCAGGGGATGATCTTCAAGGTGGCGGCGACGAAGCCGGAGCTGTTCGCGGCGAGCGTGCGCGAGCTGTTCGAACGGCTGGTGGAGGAGTACCGCTCGGCGTTCGCGAGCATCGACGCCCGCGGCGACCGCGTGGCTGCGGCGCTGGATCTGCTGGGCGCGGCCTACCGGCGTCCGGAGCTGACGGCGGCGTTCGAGCTCTACCTCGCAACGCGGAGCGATCCGGTGCTGGCGCGCGGGCTGCGGGAGGTGGCGGAGCGCCATCGCGCGGGGGTTCGTGCGCTGGCGACGCGGCTGTTTCCGGCGGCGCGCGATGAGGATCGCCTTGCCGCAGCCGTCGATCTCTCGATGGACGCGCTCCAGGGCGAGGCCCTCTCGAGCCTTGCCAACCCCGACCCGGCCCGCACGCAGCGCGTGATGGGTCTTCTTGCCGAGCTGCTGCGGCCGCTGCTCGAGCCGGCTCCGGCCCGCAAGCCGAGGGTGCGGCGATGACGAGCGCGCCTGCGGGCAGAATCTCGTCGCTTCTGTCGCAGCCGCCGCATGTGAACGGTCACAGCGCGGCCGGGAGCGTCTCGGTGCGCCACGCAGCACGGCCGGCGAGGCTCGAGGCACTGCGCAGCGCCTTGCTCGCCGCGCGCTACACGCTCTGCACGCAGAAGGCGGAGTTGCTCACGGATTACTTCCGCGAGCACGTTCCGGCCGACCCGCTCGTCGGGGCGCTCGCACCGCTGCACTTCGCGCTCACACGCCGCGGTCTCGAGCGCAGCCTCGGCTCGGGTGCGGCCCAGCCCCGCTGGCAGCTACGCGCAAGCCGTTCGCTGCAGCGCTTCTACGCGCGCCGCCTCGACGCCGCGGTCGGCGAGCCGCTGGTGGTGCATCACGCACGCGCGCTCGCCCACATCCTCGAACGCGCACCGCTTCGCATCTACGAGCACGAGCTCGTGGTGGGTAACCCCTCGTCGCAGCGGATCGGTGCGCCCATTCATCCCGACCTCGGCGGGATCCTGATGCTGCCCGAGCTGGAGACGCTCGGTGCGCGGGCGGTGAACCCGATTGCGAGCACGGAGCAGCAGCGGCGAAGGCTCGAGCACGAGATCTTCCCGTTCTGGTTCCCCCGCTCGGTGCAGTCGCGCGCGGCCATTCTCGCGCGCGACGTCGCGCTGCCAAACGCCCTGCTGCGCGGCGATCGCTTCGTGCTCACGCAGTTCGCGGGCATCTCGCACGTCACGCCCGACTACCCGGCCGTGCTGGAGCGGGGCTTCGAGGGCATTCTCGGGCAGGTCGAGACGGCGCGGCGCAGCGCGCGGACGCCGGAGCAGGCGGCCTTTCTCGAGGCCGGAGCGATCGCGGCGCGGGCGGCCATCGCCTTCGGTGCGCGCTGGAGCGAGCACTGCGCGCAGGCGGCCTCGCGCCAGCTACTTCCGCAGCGGGCCGCCGAGCTGCGACGATTGGCGGAGATCTTCGCGCAGGTTCCCGCCCGCCCGGCGCGCAGCTTCTACGAGGCGGTGCAGAGCACGCTGCTCACCCACGTGATCGTCCATCAGGAGAGCTTCCAGCACGGGGTCTCCTTCGGCCGCATCGACCGCTACCTCCATCCGTACTACGCGCGCGATCTCGCGGAGGGCCGGATCACGCGCGAGGAGGCGGTCGAGATCCTCGGCTGCTTCCTCGGCAAGGCGGCGGAGCTGCTGCCCCTCTTCAATGAGATGGCTACGGAGTATTTCAGCGGCCTCTCCTCCGCGTCGGGCATCACGCTCGGCGGCACCGACGAGGAGGGGCGGGACGCGACGAACGAGATCTCGCTGCTCGTGCTCGAGGCCTACGACCACATGCGACTGCGGCAGCCGAACCTGCACGCGCGGCTCCATCCCGGCAGCCCGGCGCAGTTCGTGGATCTCGCCCACGACGTGGTGAAGCGGGGCGGCGGCATGCCGGCCTTCTTCAACGACGAAACCGTGGTGCCGGCCGTCGAGAGCCTCGGCGTACCGACGCGGCATGCGCGCGACTACGCCGTCGTCGGCTGCGTCGAGTGGGGCGTTCCGCGGCGAAGCTTCCCGGCCGCCGGCGCCTGCTTCCTCTCGCTGCCGTCGGCGCTCGTGCGTGCGCTGCACGCGGAGCGCGGCACGTCCGGGGATACTGCGCCTGCGACCTTCGGTTCGATGGATGACCTGGCCGAGGCGCTGCGCCGCGAGATCGAGGAGCTCGTCGAGGAGGCTGCTGCGGGCAACGACGCCATCGAGAGCGCTCACGCTTGCTGGCGACCCACACCGCTGCTCTCGCTGTTGGTGCAGGGCTGCATCACCCACGGACGAGACGTCACGGCCGGCGGCGCGCGCTACGACTCGACGGGCATGCAGGGCGTCGGCCTCGCCGACGTGGCCGATTCCCTCGCCGCGATCGAGCAGCTCGTCTTCGAAGAGAGGCGTCTGTCGCTCGCCGAGCTCGTCGCCGCGGCGGACACAGACTTCGAAGGCGCCGCCGAGCTCCAGCGCCGCCTCGAGGAGCGGGTGGCCCGCTACGGCTCCGATGCCGGCCGCGCCGAGCGCTGGGCCAGATGCGTGACGGAGATCTACTGCACGGCCGTGCGGCGGCATCGCAACCCGCGCGGCGGGCCCTACGCGCCCGGCTTCTGGACGATGACGACGCACGTCGGCTTCGGCCGGCGCCTCGGCGCCCTGCCGAGCGGGCGGCGCGCGGGCCGGCCGCTCTCGGACGGCGTCTCGCCGGCCAATGGCGCCGATCGCCGGGGGCCGACGGCGTCGCTGCTCGCGGCCGCGCAGGCGCAGTCGGCGCTCGTCGCCAACGGCCTGTGCCTCAACGAGAAGATCG
>CAYOIG010000444.1:0-4822 GCA_964403915.1 uncultured Myxococcaceae bacterium | reverse complement strand
GCTCTACATCCAGGTGGTGGCGTGCATTGTCACGAACAAGCCAGTATTCGGTCCGTCTGTCTGCAGGCGATCGGACGAAGCTCAAGGCGATGGCGCGAGCATATACGTCACCGTACAGAGACGTCGTTCGCGCGAAGATCGTGCTCTACGCGGTCGAGGGTCTGCGCAACGATGAAATCGCCGCGCGGCTCGACACCCCGCGCCAGATCGTCAGCAAGTGGCGCAAGCGCTTCTTCGAGGAGGGCCTCGCCGGACTCGAGGAGCGACCCCGCGGTGGGCGACCGGCCGGCCCCCCCCCGGCGTCGTAGTCGCGGTTGAGGCGCTCGCTTGCGACCTGCCTCATAAGCACCGGCGCTCGGTCTCGCGGCTGAGCCTCCCCGAGATCGGCCGCGAGGCGGTCGGCCGCGGGCTGGTCGCCTCGATCGGGGATACATCGCTCTTGCGCTGGCTCCGCGAAGACGCGACAGCGCCGCATCCGCGACCACGGCGATCGGTGAACGGTCGTGACCTCTGTCAAGGGACGTCGTCCCTTGCGAAATGAGAGGACACCTACTCTTGCGCACCTTCCTTCCGCTCCTTCCGGTCCGGCCGTAGGGGTCAGATTCGAATTTTGCTCGACACTCCGGAGGGCACACACGCCTTCGATGACGTAGCCACCGAGCGGCTCCTCATGGCCGCGACACGGGATTCACATCCCATCGGCGAGACCACAGCGAAGCCGCGCCTCAGACCCCTGCCGCCTCGAGGATCGGCGGCAGCAGCACGCTCGCCTCGAAGTGCTCGCGTGCCACGCGCAGTGCGGCGGCGCAGTGGCGCTCGTAGTCGCGGCTCACGCGTTCGAGGCATTCGAGCGCTTCTTCGGGGGTGCGCCAGGCGAGCAGCCCCTCGCCCACGGGAACGCGCGCGCCAAAGCCGGTGTCCTGCAGCACGCAGGGCCGACCTGCGGCGAGAAAGCACACGCTGCGGTCGCTGAACCAGCCGACCCGAAGCTCGGTCTGATCCTCCTTCTCGACGGAGAACTCCCCTCGCGCGCCCTGGATGAAGGCGCGATAGATCTCGGGATCGCTCGACACGGCGACGGGGTCTTCGAGCCTCCAGCCGCTCGCGAGAAAGCGCTGGCGCACCTCGTCTTCGCCAGCCGTCACCAGCGCGATCTCGAGACTCTCGCTCGTGCGGCGCGGAAGATCCATCACGCGCTCGAAGTTCGGATGCTTCGACCAGTGATGGGTGCGCCCGCCGAGCACGACGTCCTTGCCCTTGTTGCGGTAGGTGGCGATCGTTCGCCACGACGCGCGGGCGGGAGGCGGAGACTGCCAGAGGTCGACGATCACGGGCGGATGCGTCTTGCGCCACGGGATGCCGCCGTCGGGCACGGGGCAGGCCGGATCTCCGATGCGAACCCCGTAGGTGAAGAGCACGTCGTGCACATCGAGAAAGGCGCGGCTCTCGGCGTCGCCCTGCGCGAGCTTGATCTGCTCGAGCACCGGGTCGGTCTCGATGTAGACGAGGCAGCCCTTGCGCTTCTGCGCGGGATCGGGCCGCGAGGCTCCGCAGAGGTTCACGATCACGTCGGCCTCGCGCAGCAGCTCCTCGGCCTTCGCCTTGCCGAGACCGGGCCACTGGTCGGTGAGGGAGTCCCAGTAGACCCAGCGGTCTGCGAGGCCATGACGCGAGAAGGTGTCGGCCAGAAAGCGGACGTTCTCCGCGGCCGAGTCCGTCACGGAACGCAGCCGCGGTGAGTAGGGCGGTGCGCCCGAGTTCTCGACGTAGTAGCAGCGCACGCCGAGCCTCTCGAAGCCGAGCACGTGATGGATCACCTGCCACGCCATGCCGCCGAGCGGGTACTGGCCCATGAGGCCGAGCACCACCACGCGTTTCATTCGACCTGACTCCCCGCCGCCGGCTCCGCGAGCAGCTGCTGCGCCTCGTGCAGGCGCTGGAAGGTGCCGCCCGCGTGTCGCAGGGCTTCGAAGCTGCCGGCCTCCACGAGCCTTCCGTCCTCGATCACGAGCACGAGATCGGCGCGCCGCACGGTCGAGAGGCGGTGCGCGATCACGAAGGTGGTGCGCCCCTTCATGGCGCGCTCGATCCCCGACATGACGTAGGCCTCGGTCTCGGCATCGAGCGCGGAGGTGGGCTCGTCGAGGATCAGGATGCGGGGATCCTTCAGCAGCGCGCGCGCGATGGTGATGCGCTGCATCTGGCCCTGGGAGAGCGCCTGGCCCTCGGGCCCCACCGGCGTGGCGAAGCCCTCGCGCAGCGCTGCGGCGAAGGCCGTCACGCCCGCCAGATCGAGGGCCCTTCGCAGCTCGGCGCTGCTCGCTTCGGGCCGGCCGTAGCGCACGTTCTCTTCGAGGGTCGCCGGAAAGAGCAGCGGCTGCTGCGGCACGATGCCAATGACGCCGCGCAGCGAGCGGAGCTGCAAGTCGCGCAGATCGACGCCGTCGAGGAGCACGCTCCCGTCGGTCGGATCGTGAAAGCGCGGAAGCAGACTCATGAGTGTGCTCTTGCCCGCGCCGGTGGGCCCCACGACGGCCACCAGCGCTCCGGGCTGCGCCTCGAAGCTCACGCCCTGCAGCGAGAAGCTCCCGCCGGGATAGGCGAAGCTCACGTTCTCGAAGCGGATGTGCCCCTCCGGCCGCTCGAGCATGCGCGCGCCGGGTCGGTCGCGCACGTCGGGCTGCTGATCGAGGATCTCGAAGACGCGGCGCGCACCGGCCGTCGAGTTCTGCACCAGGCCCATCGTCTGCGCGATCGAGTTGATGGGCGCGTACAGCGACGCGAGATAGGTCACGAAGACCACGAGATCGCCGGCCGTGATGCGGCCGCCCAGCCCGAAAAGGCCGCCCGCATAGAGAACGGCCGCCGTGCCGATGGCCACCAGCACGTTGATCACGCCGGAGTAGCCCGTCTCGAAGACATAGAGGCGATTCGCGGCGGAGAGGGCGCGCGCCGACGCCGCGAGGATGCGCTCGCGCTCCCGTGGCTCGGCCGTGAAGGCCTGCACGACCTGGATCGCACCGACGCCGCGCTGCGTCTCCGAGAGAAAGCGGCTCTCGCTCTCGCGCAGCTCCGTGGCGAGGCCCGTGATCCTGCGGCCCAGCAGCCGGATCGTGACGAAGAGGAGCGGCGCTACCGCGAGAAAGATCCCCGCCAGCACCGGATTCATGCGCAGCATCACCGCCGTCATGCCGCCGAGGAGCACCACCGCGGTGATGAACGGAAAGAGGCCGTTCATCGCCATGGCCTGCGCCGCGAAGGTGTCGAAGGCCACGCGATAGACGAGATCGGTCGCGGGGCGCCGGCCGTAGAATCCGATCGACATGCCCTGCAGGTGCTGGACGAGCTGGGCGCGCAGGTCGGCCACCATGCGCTGGCCGATGCCGATCGTCACGCGGTTCAGCACCACGCCGAGCAGAGCGATGCCGCCGGCGAGCACGAGCAGCCCGGCGCACGCCGCGGCGAGCAGCGCCTGCTTCGAGCCGGGCGCCACGAAGGGGAGCTCGAGCGGACGGTCGCCGAGAACGGAGTCGACGACGATCTTGAGTGGCCACGGCCGCGCCACTTCGAGAGCCGCACTCAGCGCCACGAGCACGAGCGCCAGCGCAAAGCGCCCCCGGTAGGGAACCAGGTAGCTCGTGATGCGGCGGAGGACGCTCAATCAGCCCTGCGGCTGCTCGAGGTTCTTGTCCGGTCGCAGCGGATCGAGCGGCAGCGACTGGAAGGTGATCTCCACCGCGTGGTAGACCGTTCGTCCCATCCGGTAGGCCTGGTAGCTCAGGAAGCCCTCCGTGATCACGAGCGCCGCCCCCGCCAGCGCCGCCACCGAGCCCACGCCGCCGACCAGCGCCAGCAGCCCCACGATCGCGTAGGCCGCTTTCATCCCCTTGGCGAGGCCCGTCTGGCGCAGCCGCACACCCACGTCCACCTGCCGGTCGTTGCCACCGTGATTCTCGACCAGCACCTTCACCTCGGCCCGCACCCAGACGCCGCGGTGGATCGAGACGTCCCACGGCTCCCAGCCGTTGTCGACGATGATCGGGTACTTGCGCGGCTTCAGAAAGCGGACGACCTCGGCGATGCACGCCTCCTTCTCGATCCCCGTCGTGTTCCAGTACGAGAGGCTGAAGCTCCGGTGCGCCAGGTCGAGGTCGGGTCGCTGGCGCAGCTTCGGGAAGTGGATCCGCTCCACCGCCGACATGCCACGCATCCGCACCTTGTTGCGCTCGCTCGCGCGCACGAACGGCCCGAGATAGTTGAGGATCGCGACCAGCCCGCGCGTCTTCCACTTCGGGGCGCTCAGCTCCGAGACGTCCACCTGGAACGAGATGACGAGCGCCTGTGCAATGGAGAGCAGGATCAGGGTGACGCCGGCCACTAGGAACGTGGGCAGATGGAGCTCGGTGAGATAGGAGAAGGCGCCGGCCAGCGTGAGCAGCAGCGCCACCAGATTCCACTCGAGGGTCGCCGGCAGATGCCGCAGGAGCGACGACGGCGCCTCATAGAGCGTCTGGAACAGACCGCTTCCGAAGGGACCCGAGTAGATCACCGGCCGGCGTCCGAGGACGCCAACGCCGAGATCGCTGTAGATGCGGCCGAGCCAGCGCGAATTGCCGAGAAAGTTGAACCGATAGGGATGCTTGAAGTAGAGCAGCGACTCGGCGTGCCCATAGCCGCGCTGCTGCCCGAGGTAGGCTGCGACGGTCGCGCGGCGCCGATGCCACACCAGCGCCGACGCTGCAAAGCCGATCTTGTAGCCTGCGTTCTGCAGGCGCCAGCAGATGTCGACGTCGTCGCCTGCGGCGCGATAGACCGGATCGAA
>CAYOIG010000443.1:0-5111 GCA_964403915.1 uncultured Myxococcaceae bacterium | reverse complement strand
AGGTGATGACTACGCAGCGCTGCTGCCGGCAGCTGAGGCGCCCACGCAGCTACCGCTGCGCGAATACGTGGTGCTTCGCTCCGTCGCCGACCGTCTCGTTCCTGCTGCGGGCTCGCAGCCCGGGGCGCTCGCGCTCGGGGTGCCTGCCCGCATCGATCGCGAACTCTCCTTCCATGGCCCGAGGCTGCGGGAGGATCTCACGGCCGCGCTCCAGCTCGTCGAGTGGTGGCCGCTCGCAGCGAAGGGGAGCCGCTTCACGCGGCTGGGTGCAGCGGCGCAGGATGGCGTGCTCGAGGGCATGGCCGGAAGCCGACTGGCCGCGCGCCGCACGGCCTTCCAGGGCCTCAAGTTCGTGACCGTCTTCTTCACCTACACGCAGGAGCCGACCTGGCCTGCGATCGGCTACGACGGGCCCTGGGTGCCGCGCAATCGCCCGGCGGCGCTGGGCTAGGGCGGGCCATGGGCGTCATCGAAGGACGCGACGTCACGGCCGATCGGCGCGAGGAGACCGACGTGCTCGTGATCGGCTCGGGCGCGGGCGGAGCCACCGTCGCGATGCGTCTCGCCGAGGCCGGAAAGCGCGTGCTGATCCTCGAGCGCGGCGGCTACTACACCGGCCTCGCCGATCCGCTCGAGCCCGGAAAGCCCGGCCGCGGGGAGCTCGACCAGCGCGAGGACGACATGCTCGCGCGCATCGATGGCGACCGCGGCCTCGGCGCCACGACCGATGGGCAGGTGGCGCTCACCTACGGCAACTGCGTGGGCGGCGCGACCGTGCACTACTGGGCCGACAGCTACCGCACGCCGCCGGATCGCCTCGCGCTCTGGGAGACACGCTACGGTGTCGAGGGGCACAGCGAGGACGAGCTGCGGCCGTGGTTCGAGCGCGTGGAGCAGGACCTGGGCATCCATCCGGCCCCGGAGTCCTATCTGAATGGCTGCAACGTGCTGTTCAAGAAGGCCGTGCAGACGCTCGGCTGGCACGGCGAGCCCGTGCCGCAGGCGCGCCGCGGATGCCTCAAGAGCGGCTACTGCATGCAGGGCTGCTCCTACGGCGCCAAGCAGAGCATGCTCGTCACCTACGTGCCGCGCGCCGTGCGCGCGGGCGCGCTGCTCTACGCCGATGCGCGGGTCGAGAGGATCCTGGCCGAGAAGGGCCGCGCAACCGGGGCCGTGGCCGTGGTGATGGATCGCGACACCAATCAGCCGACCGACCGGCGCATCGAGGTGCGGGCGAAGGTCGTGGTGCTGGCCGCCGGAGGCTACGGCTCCGCTCCGCTGCTGCTCCGCTCGCGACTCGCGAACGGGAGCGGGCAGGTCGGCAAACACCTGCGGGCCAATCCGTGCTCCATGGTCTTCGGTCTCTTCGACCACGACGTGGTGATGTGGCGCGGCATGCCGGCGGCCTTTGGCTGCCTCGAGTGGCGGCTCGCGCGAGAGCAGGGCGGCCACTACCGCGAGGGCGGCTACCTGCTGATGCCGAACCAGCTGCCGCCCGCCGCGCTGGCGGCCTTCCTGCCGGGCTTCGGGGCGGACCATCGGCGCCTCATGGAGGCGATGCCGCGCATCGCGAGCACCATCGCCTGGATCGACGACGTGGAGGAAGGCCAGATCACGCTCGCGCGAGACGGCTCGGCCGAATATGGCCTCCCCGTATCGGGGCGCAACGCGCTCATGCTGCGCGACTCGCTGAAGAAGGGGGCCCACGCGCTGCTCGCCGCCGGTGCGCGCGAGGTCTTCCTCGCGGACGCCACCGGCACGCGCATCCGCGACGAGAAGGATCTTTCCCGGATCGATACGGTGGAGATCGGCCCGGGCGCCATGAGCTTCGCGGCGCCGCACCCGGCGGGCGGCTGCCGCATGGGCCGTGATGCGGCGACTTCGGTCGTCCAGAGCAGCGGCGAGACGCACGAGATCGAAAATCTCTACGTCGCCGATCCGAGCGTGTTCCCGACCGCAGTCTCGGTGGATCCTTCCGAGACGATCCTCGCCTTCTCGCATCTGCTGGCCGACCGCCTGCTGGCGCGGGGCGTCGTATGAACGAGAAGCGCGCCATGAACGCCCTCGAGGGGCGCATGCGCCCCCTCGCTCCGGCGGAGCGGGCCCGTTACCACCGTCATCTGCTGCTGCCCGGATTCGGTGAGGAAGGGCAGGCGCGCCTGCGTGCCGGCCGCGTGCTGTTGGTCGGGGTGGGAGGGCTCGGCTGCCCGGCCGCGCAGTATCTGGCCGCGGCGGGCGTCGGCACCCTCGGCCGCGTCGAGGCGGATCGCGTCGCGGTCTCCAACCTGCAGCGGCAGATCCTGTACGGCCCGGCCGACGTTGGCCGGCCCAAGGTGGAGGCGGCCCGCGAGCGGATCCTCGCGCTCAACCCCGACGTCGAGGTCGCGCTGTATCCCGAGCGGCTCAGCTCGGAGAACGCGCTCGAGATCCTGCGCGGCTACGACGTGATCGTCGACGGCAGCGACAACTTTCCCACCCGTTACCTCGTGAGCGATGCCTGCGTCCTGCTGGGCAAGCCGAACGTGCATGGGGCGATCTTCCGCTTCGACGGCCAGGCGTCGGTCTTCGATACCCCGAAGGGCCCCTGCTATCGCTGTCTGCACCCCGAGCCTCCCGGCCCCGGCCAGGCGCCGAGCTGTGCGGAGGCCGGGGTGCTCGGCGTGCTGCCAGGGCTCGTGGCCCTGGTGCAGGCCACCGAGACGCTGAAGCTCCTCGCCGGCCTCGGCGACTCCCTCGCCGGACGACTGCTCCATTACGATGCGCTCGAGCTGCGATTCACGGAGTTTTCGCTCGCGAAAGATCCTGAGTGCCCGGCGTGCGGCGAGAATCCGACCGTGACGAAGCTGATCGACTACGAGGCCTTCTGTGGCGCAGGCCACGCCGAGGAGCCGGGAGAGGTGATACGGGAGGTGACGGCGCAGGAGCTGCACGCGATGCGGCAGCGCGGCGCCGAGCTGCTGCTCCTCGACGTGCGCGAGCCCGTCGAGCACGATACGGCGCACATCGAAGGCGCGCGTCTGCTGCCGCTCGGCCGCCTCGAGGCGGGCCTCGCCGATCTTGCTGCGTGGAAGTCGAAGCAGATCGTGGTTCACTGTCATTTTGGAGGGCGCAGCGCGCGCGCCTGCCAGGTGCTGCAAGAGCACGGCTTCGAGAGGGTCGAGAACCTGCGCGGGGGCATCGATGCCTGGTCGCAGGACGTCGATCCCTCCGTGCCGAGGTATTGAGCGTGGCGAAGGCCAGACTGCCCGACGCGCTGGAGCGGCGTCATCTGATCGAGAAGGATCTCGCGCCGGCGCAGGCCCTGCGCCTCGCAGAGGCGTATCTCGCTGAAGAGCGCGTGGTCGAGGCCCTCGTCTTCCTCCGCAAGGCGAATGCGGAGGATCGCCTGCGCGCGATCGGCGAGCAGGCGGCTCGTGACGGGGACGTGTTTCTGATGCGCCAGGCGGCGACCTGGCTCGGCACTGCGCCGCCGGCCGACGAGTGGCGCGCGGCGGCAGACGCCGCGCGCGAGCGCGGAAAGCTTCGATATGCCGCCGACGCCGAACGTCAGGCGAGCCGGCGGGGGGACTGACGCATGGCGCTGCGGTGCGTGGTGGTGCGGGGTCTGGTTCGCGAGGTGGAGGAAGATCTCAACAAGTTCCTGAGTGTGAACGAGGTCCGCGTCCTGCACATGAGCCAGAGCGAGACGGGGAACCACATCACGATCACACTGATCGTGGACGACATGCAGCCTTTGGGGTGATCCCGTCCGCCGAATTGACTGATCCGTCAATCCGACCCTAGACTCCGCCGTCGCGGATCCGCAGACGAGGAGCCCCATGGGAGCCGGAGCGCCCACCGCCGCCGAGGCGGCGGTGGAATGGCTGGGAAAGCATTTCGACGCCGAGGCTGCACGAGGCTTCTCGGCGGTCTTCGTGCTGGAGCTGACCGGGGCTGCGGGCGGCAGCCTGACGCTGCGCCTCGCGGAGGGAGCGCTGTCGATCGCGCCCGGCGCTGCCTCGCGACGCGACGTGGTGATCCGGGTCGGCGCCAAAGACTTCCTGGACGTGCTGGCGGGCCGCGCCAACGGAGAGCTGCTGCACATGGCGGGCCGGGTGCAGATCGAGGGCGAGACTGCGCTCGTGGTCCGGCTCCAGACTCTCTTCCGACGACGCGTGTGACGAGCGGCGGGTTGGCGGGAGGGGCGGCAACCGAGATCCGGGTCGTCGGCGCCCGTTCGCACAACCTGAAGGGCGTGAGCTGCCGCTTCCCGCTGCGTGCGCTCAGCGTCGTGACGGGCGTCTCCGGTTCCGGAAAGTCGACGCTGGCCTTCGACACGCTCTATGCCGAGGGCCAGCGCCGCTACGTGGCCTCGCTCTCGACCTACGCGCGTCAGTTTCTGGAGCGCCTGCCGCGGCCCGACGTCGATCTCGTCTCGTTCGTGCCGCCGGCCATCGCCATCGAGCAGCGCAACCGTGTCACGAACGCCCGCGCCACGGTGGGAACCGCCACCGAGATCCTCGATCACCTCCGGCTGCTCTTCGCGAAGATCGGTGAGACCCGCTGCCCCGCGTGCGATCGGCGGGTCGAGCCCGGCACGATCGAGGCCGTGGTGGGGCGCATCCTCGCCGGTCACGAGGGCAGACGCGTCTCGATCGGTGCGCCGCTCCCCGAGGGCAAGCGTGAGAGCGCGACTGCGCTGCGGGAGCGGCTCCTGCGGGAGGGCTTCACCCGCCTGCTCGATGCGAGCGGCAGGCCGGCCGATCTCTCCGAGACGCCGGTGCGCGCCTTCGCCGCCCTGCGCGCCTCGGCGCTGTTGCTCGTCGACCGGCTGGCGCTCGCGCCTGATTCGCGTACGCGGCTCGCCGAAGCGATCGCGACGGCCTTCGTCCGCGGGGGCGGACGAGCCGTCGTGGTAGCGGAGACGGGAGAGCGCACGGTCTACCGCGAAGGTTTCGCCTGCGACGGCTGCGGGCGCAGCTTCGCGCCTCCCGTGCCGGCGCTCTTCTCGTTCGGCAGCCCGCTGGGGGCCTGCGAGGCCTGCCAGGGCTTCGGCCGCATCCCCGGCATCGACTGGGATCGCGTGGTGCCCGATCCGTCGAAGCGCATCGAGGACGCTCCGATCGTGGTCT
>CAYOIG010000442.1:0-2614 GCA_964403915.1 uncultured Myxococcaceae bacterium | reverse complement strand
GAGCCGCTGCGCCAGCGCCGTTGACGTACGTCCGCCCGCCGGTTGCCACTAGGCGGGCCGCCCTGAGGTCGGCCGACGCCCGTCGTCTCCGCTGGCCACGCGCTTCGGCCTGCGCGGTTCGGCGATCCTTCCGCTCCTTGCGGTCGTAGCCGGCGGCGACAGCTCGTAGCTCGCGCAGGATGGGCGGGTGGCTCACGGCAGCGCCCACCATGAGGCGTATCGAGCGTTGGCACCCTTGGGCGTGCGAATAGAGCGAACGCCAGCGCGGCGCTTGCCACGGCGAAGCGTGCGCCTCGAGATCCCGGCTTCGGTGGCGCGCCGCAGCACCTCGTTGAAGGCGACGGGGCCGTCCGCGAGCTCGTGCTCGAGGAACGTCGTCGCTGCGTGGACGGCCGGAGGTTCGCGGCGAGGCAAGGTCTCAAGCTGGGCCTCCGCAGCGTCGAGGCGGGCCCGGACTTCGGCCACGAGTTTCTCGAGGGCCTCGAGGCGGACGTACTCGCTGATTGCCATGCCCACGCCGCACAAGATGCCATGAGGCCGGCCCTTCTGTCCCGGCAAATGAGCTTGATGGCGGCCGGTAAGAGGGGCGATGAAGAGCAACGTGCGCGCGGCTTCTGCACCAAGCTCGCACCAACCATTTTGCCGTTTAGAAGTGAGCAAGATCAAAGGGTTACAGCGTCGGTGAACGGGTTCGAGTCCCGTCCGCCCCGCCAGTCGCCGCTTGCCGGCCTGCGTCAGGCGCCGTAGCAGGCGGCCACGTCGGGCTCGCCGTTCGCCTTCACCGCCTGGTAGTCGCGCCAGAAGGCCTCGTCGATCTTGCGCAGATCGGCGCGTGCCGTCGGGCTTCGCCAGCGCCGCAGCGCGCGCGGGCCGCCGTTGTAGGCGGCGTAGGTTGCGCGGGCGAGCGCATCGAGGCTGCCGGCCGTGCCGTGCTCGTCCGCAGGGATCGCGTAGTCGACGAGGTAGTGGGCGAGGATCTCGGCTCCGGCACGCGCGTTGTAGGGCAGATCGCGCTCGAGAGCGCCAGGATCGTAGAAGCCGCGCCAGACGCGGACGTTGATCTGCAGGATGCCGACCGCGCCTGCGGGCGAGCGGATCGCCACGGGCTTTCCGCCGCGCAGCACGTACTGCCGCCAGCACGACTCCTTCCACGCGGCGGCGAGCACGAGCCAGCCGTAGATCGGCTCGAAGCGGGCCTCGAGCTTCGCACGCGCAGCCGCGTGTTCAGCCGCTTCGTCGAGTGCGGCGTGGACCAGCGGGAGGTACTGCTCGAGATCCGCAGGCCCGGGCACCCAGCCGCGAAGCCGCGCGCGCTCGGCGGCCGTGAGGCTGCGCTGCACCAGCGTCCAGGGGATCCGACCCTGCTGCGCCGCCGGGTCTGCGTCGGGCGCAGGCAGCTCGATGGGCTCGCCGAAGTCGAAGAGCTCGCGCAGCGCAGGGTCAACGGCCTCGTCGTACTGCAGCGGGTCTGCGGCAGCCTCCGGAGCCAGCATGCGCGCGAGGCGCCGCAGGCCGGCGGCAGACACGTCGAGCCCTGCGGCCGGACCCAGCCGGTCGACGGCAGCGAGGGCATCCGCTGCCGTGACGAACGAGAGGTACCGGAGCGATCGCTCGGCGGGCAGATCGCTGCCGAGCCGCCGCAGGATTGGCGCAAGCCGTGTCCAGGTGGACAGGAAGAGGGCGCGCACGGGATCGGGGCCGGACGTGGCCGGCTCTGCCAGCACGTCGACCAGCTCCTCCCTTGCATCGAGCAGAACGGCGAGCAGCTCGCGGCGCAGCGCCCACGCGGGCACGTCCCGGCCGGCGCGTACGAGAACGAAGGTGAGAAAGGCGTCCCAGCGCTCGAGGCTCTCCGTGAGACGAGCCATCTCGTCCGGGCCGAGCGGCGTCTCGGCTGCACGCTCCGCCGCGCTGCGTGGCGTGACCTCGGGCACCTCGAAGGCGAGCTCCGCGGCGACACCCTCGGCCGTGACGTGCGCTCCGGCCAGCGCGACCGAATCGACGATCCGCTGCGTTCGTGCGGCGTCGCCCTCCGGGAGCACCAACGGCAGGAAGGCGCGCAGGTCCGCGAGGGGCTGCTCGAGATCGACGTGAAATTGCGCCAGACGCGGATGCACCGAGCTCTTGATCCAGTCCCAGAGCGTGCCGGTGATCCGCGCCGGGCCTCCGTCCGCGCCGCGCACGCGCGAATCGGCGACCCGGAAGCGCACCGTGGCCGAGTCCTTCCCGGCGTGAGGCTCGAGGAGCACCTCGATCTCGCCGCTCCAGTCGATGGGCAGGGTGCAGCGCTCGAGAACGAGCGTGCCGAGCCGCGCACGGGCGACGCTGCGCAGGCGCAGCCGGCCCCCCGCGGCGTCGAGTCGGGGCTCGGTGAGCACGAGATGCGCGCAGTCTCGACCATCGTCGAGCAGTCGCGCGCTCGGGCCGTCTCCGGTGTAGATCTGACGCACGAGAGTGTCACGCAGGAAGGCGAGGTCGAGCTGGACTGGGAGCAAGACCCGCTCCGCGCCGGCGGCGGACGCGACGAGGAGCACGACGGCCGCGCCCAGCAGCGGGGCGTGGCGCCCCAGGCGCCACGACTCCCGTCCGTCCACGTCGCGCAGCCGGGACGGTC
>CAYOIG010000441.1:0-2376 GCA_964403915.1 uncultured Myxococcaceae bacterium | reverse complement strand
CGCCGCCGCCGACGACGAGCGCCGTGCCACCGGCGGCACCGAGGCCGGCGCCGACAACGGCGTGCCCACCGAGCGCGGCGAGCCCTGACTTGAGTGCGAGCAGGCCTGCCGCGCCCACCGCCTTACCGACGAGGCCAGCCGCCAGGGGGGCGGCGATGCCCAGCGTGAGAGCGCCGAGCGCGGTGCCGGCCGCTGCACCCAGCAGAACTCGCGGCCAGAGGCCCGAGAGCTCGCGGTGGGCGGTGCCGAGCGCGCCTCGCAGCGTGGCGCCTTCACTCGCTGGGAGCCCGAGCAGCCGCGCCGCGCGGGTGAGCGCGTCGGCGCGGACCCGCTGCTGCAGCGAGGGTGCGAGGCCGACGCGGTCACGCAGGCGTGTGTCGCCGGGTGCGAGGGGCCCGTAGGCCTCGAAGGCTGCGAGCTCGAGGAGGATCAGGTCGGATCCGAAGGGATTCTCGCCGTTGCGCACCTCTGCCGAGATTCGTTCGAAATCCTCACTTTTCGGGTCGAGGAGCCGAGGGCGGTCGCGGCCGGGAAACGCCGCGAGGCCGCGATCCACCAGCAGGCGCCAACGCTCGAACCAGGCCTTCTTGCGACCGAGGGTGTCGAGCCGCCCACCGGCCGGCGTGGCACCGATGTCCTCGGCGACGAGGTCAGCCTCGAGACTGGCCAGCAACGTGCAGGCCCGCGCATCGAGGCTGAAGTGGGGAAGGAGGGTCTTGTCGAAGCCCGCCTCGCTCGGGGAATGCGGCCGGTTCGCCAGCCCCCGCCAGTAGGGATCCGCTTCGGGAAGCGCGACCGCCTGGGCGAGCCGGCGTGCGCGGCGGCTCGCGATGACTGCGAGCGCAGCGCGTGGCAGCAGGACCACGCTCGTGACGGTGAGCGCGAAGACGTGGAACCAGATCGCCGCGGGCGCGCCCTCGGGAGTTGCAGCGAGGCCGAGCTGCCCCGCATCCGGGAAGCCGCTGCCGAGCAGCAGTCGCGCGGGGAGGAAGATCAGGGCGGCGAGGTGCGCGCGCATCTCGGGAGACGAGACGAGCGTGCTCCCCCACTCCACGCGGTATTCGAACGCGACGCCCTGCAGCAGGATGCCGGCGAGCGCGCCGAGGGCGAATGCGATGGCGCCCCCGTGCGCCAGGCGCTCGCAGCGCGCGAGGATCGCGGGAGCGCAGAGCGTCGCGTAGTCGGCGGCGAATCGTACACGCACGCGTGTCGTGGCTCCGATCGCGGAGCCCCCTGAGCCCTGGCACCGAACGCGCGACCAGAACAGGCCCGCGCGCGCGACCAGAGAGAGCAGGGGCCGGAGCGGGGCCGCCGCGCCGGAGCCCGATGGCGCGCGTGCCGCGCGCCGCGCACCGGTTGCCAGCATCAGCGCATAGACCGCGAGGTTCCAGAGCACGAGCGCCGTCACCGGATTCGCGAGGAGATGGATGCGGCGGCCGAGGCTGAGACCGTTGCTCAGGAGCCCGGCGGCGGCCGCCAGCACGAGCAGGGGCAGGACGAGGTCGCGCGGTGGAAGCTCGAAGTGGATCAGGCCTCGAACGCGCTCGGGGAGCGTCTCGAGGAGGAAGGCCGACCGCCGCAGGCAGAACGCGACGGGGTCGGTGCGGTCTCCGCCCGCCTGCCAGGCCGCCGTGCTCACCTCGGCGGGAACGAGCGACGGATCCTCCTCCTCCACGGCGCGGACGAGAAGAGCCTGCCTCGCTTCGGCCTCGGTCACGCGCCCACCGCCATGCGCAGACGGTTAGCGCACGCAGTCGACAGACGCGGGTGAGGCGGGTGCGAGGCCTTTCTCACGCAAAGCGCAGCCGCAGGCGCCGGCGTTTCCGCCGGCGCGCTACGACTGCAGAATCGCTGCGCGCTCGATTCTGGCTAGGACCGGCTGCTTCGGCGCCGGAGTGCCCAGGCGCTGATGCCGATACCGGCAGCGAACAAGAGCGCGGCGGCCGGCTCCGGCACTGCGGACGGCGGCCGCGCACCCGCGAGCGACGACGGGGTCGTCATCGCCATGGCGGATCCAGCCAGCGTAAGGGTCATCATTGCGGCGGCGAGAGCGATACGGCGCATCATGCAATTCCCCTCGATGGGTTTTGAAGCAACCCGAGAGTAACACCACTGTTTGCAGGTCGTAAAGGCTTATTTTTCTCCCGGTGCGTGCCGCACCGTCGGAGAAACCTGGACATCCTGCACTCCGAGTCCAGGGGCTAGGATGACCTGCATGAGGGAAGTGGCAAGGTTGCTGGATCCGTGGCGCAGGGATCTGGCGCAACTGCGCGCCTACCGGCTCATTTCGCCGCCGAAATCCAATCCGATCGCTGAGTTCGGGCACGGGTGTGAAGGATTGCCCCACGGAGGCGAGGAGCTACGCCCCGGCGAGCG
>CAYOIG010000440.1:0-4763 GCA_964403915.1 uncultured Myxococcaceae bacterium | reverse complement strand
GAAGCCTCCTGCGACGGCGCCCGAGAACGGAGGCTGCTCCCAGCTCGTTTCCGTCCCCGGCTCCACCGGCACCACGTCCTCGTGCGCCATCAGGACGACCGCGGGCTTCGACGGGTCGCGACCCTCCCAGGTGTAGATGAGGGAGCGTTCGCCGACGAGCTCGCGGCGCAGCGTCGCGTGCAGCGCCGGATAGCTGCGCTCGAGGTGCTCGCGGAAAGCGGCGAAGACGGCGGGATCGTCCTGCGCGGGATCCTGGTGCGAGATGGTGGGAATGCGGAGCGCCGCTGCGAAGCGCTCGATGATCGCGGCTTCATCGGACAGTGCGATCGGCGGCGCGGGCTCGACCGCATCGGCCGGCGGCCGCAGCACCGCGGCGCGCCCAACCAGGACCGCAGCCAGCGCGAGGAAGGCGAGCACGACAATCGTGAGAATGCGCTTCATGGCGGGGCAGCGTACCGGCTGGGCCCTCTCGAGGCACGCTCTCTCGCGTGAGGCGTTCAGCTCACCGTCCGCGGGACGCTCATCACCCAGTTGAAGAAGCGCACGGCCACGGGGTTCACGAAGACGTGGCGGAGCTTCCAAAACGGCGAGTGCCACTGCTCGCGCGGCAGCGTTCCGTCGAGAATCTCGCCGATGGCCTCGCCGGCGCGACCTGCGAGCGTGTCGAGGATCTGCTCGCCGATCACCGCGGAGGCTCCCGCCGGGGCTCCCGAGTAGGTCTCCTCGCAGAAGAAATGGATCCCGGCCTTGAAGCCCGCCACCATCTGCGGGATCGACGCCGGCTTGCCGCGCCCTGGCGGCGGCTGCGGCCGGCCCTTCTCCTCGAGCCAGAGCTCTACGGTGCGCCGGGGGAGATCCTTGTGGCCCGGATCGACCCACTCGGGATGCAGCGCCAGGAGCTGCGAGGTCTCGACGAGACCGGCGTGCGTATCGCCCTTGAAGTCGTCTTTCGTGAGGCCGGGGATGTGGCCCAGCACCTCTCCGAGCTCGGAGCCGCCGCCATTGAGCCGCGACAACATCAGCGAGAAGACCGAGACCATGCGAATGCCGCGCTCGCGCGAGATGCGGTCGCAGGCCGTCTCGATGGCGAGAAAATGCCGCGGGCTGCCGTGGAAGTTCGAGACCATGACGTTCCGGAAGCCCTGCGCTGCGAGCGAGCGCCCCAGATCCTCGAGCACGCGGATCGTCGTCGAAGGCCGGAAGGCGACCGTCCCGGGCTGCGGAACGCCGTCGCACGCGGCATAGACGAACGGCAGCTTGAGGAACGTCCGCGCCCGATGCCGCTCCGGCAAGAAGCGCAGCGTGCGCTCGGCGAGGCCCTCGCCTTCGAAAGCATCGGCTCCGAGCGGGAGGTGCGGCCCGTGCACTTCGAGCGGCGAGCAGGTGACGAAGACCACGGCGCTCTCGCGGTCGATCGCGTCGAACTGCGTCTTGGTGAGCGTCTCCCAGCGAATCCAGGCCGGCGTCTCGAGCATCGCGAACCTCCGTGGGGTCTGGCAGAGCCGGGAGACTAGCCGGCCGCGACGCGCCCGTCGGTTCGCGGGCGCGTCGCGGCCAATCTCGCGATCCCGGAAGGGATGCGCGCGGCTATCCCATGAAGAAGGCGTTCAGCTTGTTGCCGTCGAGATCGCGGAAGTAGCCCGCATAGAAGCCGTCTCCGCGCGGCCCCGGCGCCCCCTCGTCCTTTGCTCCGAGCGAGAGCGCCTTGCGGTGGATCGCGTCGACTTGCGCCTTGCTGCTGGCGCCGAGCGCCACCATCACACCGTTGCCCACCGTGGCGGACTTGCCGTCGAACGGCTTGATGACCGACACCATGGGCGTGCCGGGCGCCGCGGACCACGCGATGAAGCTCTCCATCTCCATGGCGCGCTTCGCGCCGAGCTCGGCGAGCAGCTCGTCGTAGAAGCGTCCGGCGCGTGCGAGGTCGTTCGTTCCGAGCGTGACGTAGCCGATCATGGCTCTCCTCCGCGGGCAGTGGGGCGCCCGCAAGCCGTCGATGGTAGCCGCTCGTGTCGGCTGGCGAGGCGGTGGTCCGGTGCCGGAATCGGCACCCGCGCGGCACGCCGCTCGGCAAACGCCGCCGCCGCGGGGCGTGAGCCCGCGCCGTCCCAGTGCTACGAACTCCCCATGCCCGCCGTCGACCACCGCTTGGCAATGCCGTCCGAGGCCGTGCCGTACATCGAGCGCACGCGCAACCTCTACTCGACACAGGCACCCTATCGCTGGCTCCAGAACGATCGGGCGCTCACCCCTCCGCCCTGGACGCCGATCGAAAAGCCGCTCGCGGCCTCGCGCGTGGCACTGATCGCGTCGGGCGGCGTTCATCTCGCGAGTCAGCCGCCCTTCCACTTCCGCAACGACGTCTCGCACCGGGAGATCCCGGCCGACGCCCAGAACGACGACCTGCGCGTCTCCCACTTCGGCTACGACGTGCGCGACGCGCAGCGCGATCCCGGCTGCGTGTTTCCGCTGGCTGCGCTGCGCGCGCTCGCGGCGGAAGGCACGATCGCCGGCATCGCCGGCCCTGCCCTCTCCTTCATGGGCGGCATTTACTCGGCCCGCCTCGTCCGCGACGATCTCGCGCCACGTCTTCGCGATTTCGTTCTTCGCCAGCAGGCCGATCTCGCCTATCTCGTCCCCGCCTGACCCGTCTGCCATCAGTCCGTGGGACTGATCGCACGTGTGATCGAGGCCGCCGGGGTTCCCACCGTGAGCATGACCTCGGCCTGGGACATCACCGCTGCGGTCGTGCCGCCGCGGTCGCTCTACGTCCATCATCCTCTCGGCCACCAGACGGGAGCCGCCGGCGATCTCGCCGGGCAGACGGCGATCGTGCGCGCGGCGCTCGAGGCCGCACCAACGCTGGCGCCGGGCGAGATCCGCGCTCTTCCCTTCCGCTGGCACGCACCGGGATCCGAGCGCTGGGAGGCGCGCGCCTACACACGCGAAGAGATGCCGACGACGCCCGACGGGAAGCCCGCCCGGGGGTAGCCGCGCGGGGGCGCGTTCCGGCGCCCACCGGGCTGCCGTGCGCAAGACGCGGCTCGCCGCCCGCTGGCCCGCCTCGGCAAGAAGCGCCACCGTGTCCGCTCCTGCGAAGGAGCAGCCCCATGCGTCCGCTCACCATCCGCCTCCTCGGTCTCCTGCTCCTCCTCGCCGCACCCGTGGCCCGCGCGGCAGCGCCGGAGGTGATCGCGTTCGACAGCGCCGACGGCTTCGCGCTGAAGGCCGACCTCTGGCGCAGCGCGGAGGCGAACGCTCCGGTTGCCATCCTGCTGCACCAGTTCAACAAGGATCGCCGCTCGTTCGCGCCGCTCGTGCCCGCGCTCCAGCAGCGGGGCTTCACGGTGCTGGCCCTCGACCAGCGCGGTCAGGGAGAGTCCGTGCGCCAGAAGACGGCCGGAGGCGAGCGCACGCTCCACGTGCAGCAGATTCCGCGCGGCGACGTCGGCCCCATCGTCGAGGCGGGCGTGCAGGACGTGGCGGCGGCGCTCGCCTTCCTCGCAAGGTCGGCCATTGCGGTGGATCGCGTGGTTCTCGTGGGCTCGTCCTACGGCTGCACGGTCTCCCTTCTCGCCGCGCAGGCGGAGAAGAGCGTGCGCGCAGCAGCCCTGCTCTCACCGGGCACGGACTACTTCGGGGTGGATGCCCTCGCCGCCGCGAAGAGCTTCCCGGGCGCGCTGTTCTCGATCGCCGCCGACGACGACCCCGTGAAGGTCTCGCCCGGCAGCGCGCGCGCCATCGCCGCGGCGCACGAAGGCCCGGAGGAGCTTCTGGTCTATCCGGCCGGCGGCCACGGTGTGTCGCTGCTGGCGGCGCATCCGGAGCTCGCTTCGAAGATCGCGGCCTTTCTCGCGGCGGCCGTCGCGACGAAGTGATCGGCGCAGCCGCTCGCGTTCATGCGATTCACCGGACTAGATGCTGGCCCGTCCACCGGCCAAGGCTTCCTCCCGCTGCTCGAACGCTCCGGAACGGCCTCATACGACTGGGGGACGGCGGCGGAAGAGAACCAACCGCTGCCGCTCGTTCCCCGGGTCCAGCGTCTGAAACTGATGCACCCAGAGCGAGCCCTGGGGTCCGCTGAGGGAGGGCGTCACGTTGGTCGGCAGGTCGGAGACCGGAAACGACACGCGCTCGTAGCGGCCCCGTCGGAGGAACGACTCGAGCACGGGCATGAGCCGAGGCCTCCATTGCCGGCGCGGAAAGACTACGTCGGGATCAAGGAGTTCATCCTCGAGGATGCGAGCACCCGTGTATCCCACGATGACGCGGCTGCCCAGGTAGAACATGAGGGCCGGCGCCTCGTAGTTGGTCGCGATCAGGAGCTCGTCAGGTCGCGGGTAGATCTGTTGCAGATAGGGCACGACGAAGTCGAGCGGGCCCGCGGGCGGGTTCGCCAGCTCCTGCAGCCGGCCCTCGAGGGCCGGCATTCGGAGCACCAGCAGAATCGCCGCGCAGAGCACCGCGACGGCTCCTCCGAGCACGAAGGCGTGCCGACGCGCTTGCGCCGCCGGCCACGCGCGGACGAGTTCGAGGCAGGACCCCAGATCGAGGACGAGGGCCAACGCGAGGGAGGGGAGCACGGCGATGGCGTAGCGTTCGACGACGATCGGCATCGCCGAGAGCAGCAGCACGTAGACGGCCGAGATGATCCACAGCATGCGCGCCGCAGCGAGCCGCTCGGCGAGTCCGCGGCTCCCCTTCTCCGCTCCCGACCGACGCGCGAGAACGACCGCGGCTCCGCGTGCCACGAGGGCCGGCAG
>CAYOIG010000439.1:0-2025 GCA_964403915.1 uncultured Myxococcaceae bacterium | reverse complement strand
CCGCCGTCCCCCGTCAGCACGAAGTCGGCGCGGTTCGCTGCGGCCTCGCCGAGGATCCAGGTGCCGACGTTGATGCCGACGTCGCAGAACGGCGCGTCCATCTCGGCGACGGCGCGCTCGATCTCGAGCGCCTGCTCCTCGCCGTACTCGACCTGGTGGTGTTCCGTGCCCATCGCCTCCGCGAGCGCCCTCGCGTAGACCGATTCGTCGAGGCCCTCGCCCGCGCAGCGGAAGGCGAACGAGAGCAGCGGCCCCTCGCGATGCCTGCGCGCGAAGGTCACGACCGAGCTCGAGTCCATTCCCCCCGAGAGCAGCGCCCCGGGGCGGCTTCCGGCGAGCCGCCGCACCACTGCGGCCTCCAGCAGCGTGCGGAAGCGTTCGGCGATCTGCCGCTCGTCGTGCTCCTGCGGCCCCGCGAAGGAGAGGCGATACCAGCGCTCGCGTTCGAGAACGTTGCCCGCGGTGTCGAGCACGACAACGTGACCCGACGGGACGCGGCGGATCTGCGCATCGAGCGTCGCATCGCCCGGAATGAAGCAGTAGGTGAGAAACTCCGAGAGCCCCTGCGGACAGAGCCCGGGCGCGAGAAGTCCGGTCCCGACCAGATCCCGCGTTCGCGATCCGAAGAGCACGCCGCCGCGTCCGAGGCCGTAGAAGAGGGGCTCGACGCCAAAGCGGTCGCGCACGAGATGGAGCCGGCGGCTCGGGCCCTCGAACCACGCCAATGCGAAGCTGCCCTCGATCTCCGCCAGCGCAGCGAGGCCCTTCGCATCGAGGCGCGCGAGCAGGAGGCTCGCGGCGCCGGTCACCGGCCCATCGCGGTCCGACGAGAGGTCGCAGTAGACGTGGCCCGAGAAGAGGAGCCAGGATCCGCTGGCGCGGTCGCTCGCCGCCCTCTCCTCGGCGTCGAGGCCGGCTACGCCCCACGGACGCACGCCGGCAGCAACCCCTTCATCGCCGAGGAAGGCGCCGGGCAAGAGACCGAGCTTCTCGCGCTCGCGGGCGAAAGCACCGGTGGCGCCGATCAGCATCCGGCCTCCGGGGGGCGTTCCTGCGCGCTGCTGGCGGGACGCACACGGCCGGCGACGAGATCGGCGTAGAGATCGGCGAGATGACCGGCGACCGCTCCGACTCGGAATGCGCGCGCCCGTGCGGCTGCGCCTTCGCCGAGACGCGCGCGCAGGCCGGCATCGTCCGCGAGCCGGCTCATCGCTGCCGCAAGCGCCGCTTCGTCCTTCGGCGGAACGAGCAGGCCGGAGCGCTCCTGCTGGAGGATCTCCCGCTGCTCGCCGAGGTCGGTCGCCACGGCCGGTCTTCCGCGCGCGCAGGACTCCAGCAGGTGCACGGAGCTGAAACGCTCGTCCTCGAAGGGCACCACCATCACGTCGCTCGCCGCGACGAAGCGGTCCGGATGGTCGAGGGATTCGATGAAGAGAACGCTCGCGCCGAGCTCCAGCGACTCTGCCAGCTTCTGGATCTCGGCCCGCATGGAGGCGGTGTCGTGGATCCACGCGATGCCCGCATAGCTTTCCGGCACCCGGTGGTAATAGGTCGGCTTGTAGACGACGACGAGCTGCGTATGCGGACGCTCCCGGTGCACCTTTGCGAAGGCGCGGAGCAGGGTCTCGTTGCCGCGGTCGGGGCCGAGCTTGGTGACGGCGCAGAAAATGGTCGCGCCCGGCTCCCAGCCGAGCGCCGCGCGCGCCGCTTCGCGCGTTTCTGCCGGCGAGAACTTCTCCTCGGGCACGGCATGCGGCATCAGCTCGATGCGCTCATCCGGCACACCGCGCACCTCGCGCATGTAGCGGCGACACATCGGCGAAGCCGCGATCGCGCGGCCCGTGCTCCGCGCGAGCAGGCGGTCTGCGAGCTTCAGGTAGAGCGGGTAGGGAAAGTAGATCTGCGTGTCGAAGTCGTGGATCACGGTGGGGATGCCGAGGGCCCTCCCCACGATCCGTCCGAGCGTCGACGATGCGTAACAGAAGAGATGCAGGACATCGATCGAATGCCGGCGGCAGAGCCGCG
>CAYOIG010000438.1:0-2555 GCA_964403915.1 uncultured Myxococcaceae bacterium | reverse complement strand
GACCCCGCGAATCCGTGCAATACACGATGGCGCTCTCGAACCCCGACGAGCCGGGTCCTGACGGAAAGCCGCTTCGCTTCCGCTACGGCTTCATCGCCTCGAGTGACAACCACAAGGCGCGCCCCGGCACCGGCTACAAGCAATACGACCGGCGCGAGATGACCGAGGGCACGGGCCCGCGCTCCGAGTTCTATGCGAAGGTGATGCGCCGCACCCAGCGCAAGGCGACCGGTGTCGACGCGGTCGATCCGCAGATGCCCTTCGAGGTGCCGGAGGGCCTCGGCGGCCTGCTCGCCGCCGACACCGAGCGCATCGCGAGCTTCCTCTACCCTGGCGGCCTCGTGGCCGTCCACGCGCGAGGCCGCGATCGCAACGCGGTCTGGGACGCCATGCAGCGCCGCGAGGTCTACGGCACCAGCGGCCCGCGCATCCTGCTCTGGTTCGATCTGCTGAACGGGCCAGGCGGGGCGCAGCCCATGGGCAGCGAGACGACGCTCTCGGGGACGCCGCGCTTCCAGGTGCGCGCCGCGGGAGCGCTGCAGCAGAAGCCCGGCTGCCCCGAGATCAGCACGCGCGGCCTCGAGCCCGAGCGGCTCGCGCGGCTCTGCCGCGGCGAGTGCTACAACCCCGCCGACGCGCGCCATCCGATCGTCGCGATCGAGGTCGTCCGCATCCGGCCGCAGCAGACGAAGGGCGAGCCCGTGGGACCGCTGATCGAGGATCCCTGGAAGCGCATCGACTGCCCCGCCGACCCGAACGGCTGCAGCGTCACCTTCGAGGACGAGGAGTTCGCGACGTCCGGTCGCGACGCGCTCTACTACGTTCGCGCACTGCAGGAGCCGACACCGGCCATCAACGGCGCGAACCTGCGAACGACCTTCGATGCGCAGGGCAACGCCATCGCCACGCGGCCGTGCTACGGCGACTACCGCACGCCCTTCGACGACGACTGCCTCGCCCCGGTGCAGGAGCGTGCGTGGTCGTCGCCGATCTTCGTCGACCAGTCGGGAAGCTGAGCGGGCCGACCTCTCACGGATCGATCGGATCTCGTAGCAGCGGCTCGGGCAGGGGCATCCCCTCGGCCCGCGCCGCGCGCATGCGCGTGATGAGATCGATCGCACGCGGCAGGAAGACGACGCCGATCACGACGTGCAGGACGAGAAAGATCGCGTTGGTGGCGAAGGCGTAAGCGATCAGCGCCTCGCGGCTGCCGTACTCCGAGAAGAGATAGGCCCAGGTCAGCTCCCGGGGCCCGAAGCCGCCGAGGGATGGCACCGAGATCGCCACGTAGAGAATGGGGATGCGCGCTGCGAGTACCGGCCACGGGATCGGAATGCCGAAGGCCCGTGTGCCCAGCCACTGGAAGCCGATGTCGACGATGGCCAGCAGCAGGAACCAGGCGAAGTAGGGCAGCAGCACGCGCGGCCGGATTCGGCCGAGCCAGATCCCGGCCGAGGAGCGCGCCATGCTCGGCATCGACGGCGCGAAGCGGACGAAGAGGAAGATGCCGAGGGCGATCAGCCAGCCGATGCCGACGGCCGTCGCCACGTCGCGGTTCGCGGCGATGCCTCCGCCGAGAAGCGGGATCGCGATCGTCGCCTGCAGCAGCAGCACCGCGATGTGGCCGAAATAAGGAAGGGTGGAGGCCGCGACGATGCTGGCGATCGAGGCGCGCGTCACCTGCATGAGACCGAGCACCACGGCCGCGTCGGCCAGGTTTCCGCTAACGGCTCGCACCAGCTCGGATCCGCCGCGGATGGCGAGCACCTGCGCGTAGGAGACGGGGCTGACGAAGCGTCGCACGGCCTCTCCCTGGAGCAGGCTCCAGCAGATGAAGAAGGCGACCTTGTCGGCGATGACGACGGCGAGGAACGCCGGAAGGTTCGCGTCCTTCGTCGCAGCGAGCAGCGCGCTCCAGTCGGTCACCCAGCCGAAGACGTAGACGAGTGCGCCGAGCGAGATGGTCCAGGGCAGCAGGCGCCGCAGGAGCTGGAGCAGGCGGTCCTTCACGGAGCGGCAGCATAGCGGGCGGGAGCACGGGCCGGCGCATCGCGGCGCGGGGCGGTTCCTGCTATCGGATCCCACGATGCGTGCCATGGTGCTCGCCACGCCGGCGCCGATTGGAGCGCGGCCGCTCCGGCTCGCCGGGAGGCCCCGGCCCGAGCCTGGCCCCGGCGAGGTGCTGATTCGCGTGGAGGCCTGCGGCGTCTGCCGTACGGACCTGCACGTCGTCGAGGGAGATCTCGCGCCGCGGCGCGCCGGCCTCGTGCCGGGGCACGAAGTGGTGGGGCGCGTCGCTCTGCGCGGGCCGGGCACGTCTCGCTTCGCGCCGGGAGCTCGCGCAGGCGTGGCCTGGCTCCATCGCGCGTGCGGTATCTGCCGCTTCTGCGCGCGCGGTGCAGAGAACCTCTGTCTCGACCCGCGTTTCACGGGCTGGGACGTCGACGGTGGCTATGCCGAGTACGTGATCGCAAACGAGGCCTTCGTCTACGCGCTTCCCGAAGGCCTTCCGGCGCGCGCGATCGCTCCGCTGCTCTGCGCCGGCCTCATCGGCC
>CAYOIG010000437.1:0-2714 GCA_964403915.1 uncultured Myxococcaceae bacterium | reverse complement strand
GCGATGGGCGAGCGCTGTCGGGGCGCGGGATCCATGCGCGGCAGGGTGTCATAGCCGGGCGCGGCCGCGCCAGCGCTTCTCCCCCTCCCGACTCCGGCAGCCCGTCGCGGAGGAGCCCTGCCGGGCGGGTCCTACTCGACGATGAGCTTCGCCGAGAGGGTGAAGGCCGGGTTGTCCATGTCCGCGAGGTTGCCGAAGAGGCTGATCGTATAAGGATAGGTCCCGGCCTGGAGCGAGCACGGGAAGACGATCCTCTCGCTGGCTCCGCCCGTCGGGATCGACTCGATCGCGTCGGCCGTGGTCTGCCAGTCGGGGCGCAGATCCGCGCGGCAGCTGAGGCGGGCCTGGTCCGCCTTCGGGAAGCGCACGACGGCCCGGTAGCTGGAGGTGTTGCTCCAGGTGACGGAGCCGCCCGCCTTGATCCGTGCGTCCGCAGGGAACACCGAGGCGTTGTCGAACTGCACGACGACGTTCTGGCGCGCGGGCTGCTTGTCATCGGGCGTCGTGAACGACTGCTGGGCGCAGGCCGCCACCAGGAGCACCGCGGCGAGGCAGAGAGCGAGGCGAGTCATGGATCTCTCCGATCGTTTCTACTTGGCTTGGTCGCCTTATCGGACGCGGGATGCGATGGCCTGCGCCCGGACGGCCGGCGGCTTCGCCGAACCCGCACCCCCGCCGACATGATCGCCGAGGCCGAGCGGGGATTTCAAGGAAAACAACGAGGTGGAGCCCCTTTCTTCCGGTCCCCTGCCGGCCCCCGGGGTCGGCCCCCCGCAGCCGAGCGGCTAGGAGCCGGCCTTTTCGGCCGACTCCCGGGCGGCCGCGCCAAAGACACCCTTGCTCATCAGCGCCGGCGAGCGCTTCGTCCGCAGCCGGTAGATCTCCGCGCGGGCCGCATGGGCCGCAGCGCTGTCCGGGTCGGCGGCCACCGCCCAGTCGACCAGGTGACAGGCGAGCCGCAGCTCGTCGGCCGCGGCGAGATCTCGGGCGCGGTGCAGCAGGCTCTCGACGCCGCCGGCCAGAGCCGCCACCTCGCGGCCGAGCGCCGCGTGCGGCGCGGGCGCGAGGTGCGAAGGGATGCCGTCGTACCAGCCGCCGTAGAGCCGCCAGATGTTTCGCACGACGTACTCGGGGTCGTCGTAGGCGGGCCGCAGGTAGGGACGCTCGGCGAGGTGTGCGGGCGGCCCGACCTCGTGAAGGATCGTGTCGAGGGTCTCGCCCTCATTCATGCGCTCGAGCGTCTGCGTGACCAGGCTCTCCAGCCACTCGGCCGTATCTTCGAGCGCCTGTCGCACGCGCGCCGCGCCGAAGATGGGAACGCCGTGCCCCGGCACGAGCAGCTCGGGCCCGAGGGCACCCATGGCCCTCAGCGAGGCCGCCCACTCCTCGGGGTAGCGCTGCACTTTCTGCGGATTGCCGGCGTTCGGCGAGACCCAGATGAACTGATCGCCCGTGAAGACGACCTTGCGCTCGGGCCACCACGACCACGTGTGATCATCGGTCTCGCCGCGCGCGTGGTGCAGCTCGAGGCGAACGTCCCCCGCGCGAAGCGAGAGACTCCCCGCGTAGGTCGTATCGGGGTAGTCGTACTCCTCCGGCCAGACCACCCCCTTCGTCACGGAGAACTGCCGGGCATTGATGCAGGCGTTGTAGCCGCGCGTTCTGCGGTAGCGATCGAAGCGAGGCACGACGTTCGCGTGCCCCACGATCCGCGGTCGCGCCCAGCCCTTGCCGCCCGCCTCCTCGAGGAAGGGCGGCAGGCCGAAGGCGTGGTCCACGTGGCCGTGGGTGTAGATCGCCGTGTGCAGGCGATCCGGCGCGATCGCGCGTACGGCCTCGAAGATGCGCCGCCGCGTCGCGAAGGAGCCGGTGTCCATCAGCACCAGCCCCTCGCCCGTACGCAGCACGGCCACGTTCGCGAAGCCGTGGATGAAGTGGAGATCCGCCGCGATCTCCTCGTGCGCGAAGGTGGGCGCGAAGAGACCGATCGTCTCGCCAGCGAGCTCCCCCGACCATGCGCTCTCGGCGAGTGCCCGGATCTCCGCCATGCTCGTCCTCCGCTGCGAGAGGGCCCACCGCTCCTAGAACATCGGTCGCCCGGTCAGCCAGCCGCCGTCGGCGGTGTATTCGCCGCCCGTACAATAGGAGCTGTCGTCACTGGCGAGAAAGAGCGCGAGACGGGCCACCTCGATGGGCTCACCGATGCGGCCGAGCGGCAGCTTCTTGAAGACGTTTCCCGAGTCGACCGCTTCGAAGCCCTTGGCATCGCCGCGGCCCATGTGCGTGTTGATGGCGCCGGGGTGGATCGAGTTGACGCGGATGCCGAGCGGGCCGCACTCGATCGCCGCGCTGCGCGTGAGGCCTCGGATCGCCCACTTGGTGGAGACGTACGCCGCGATGCCGGGCTGGCCTTCGAAGCCGGCCGTGGACGAGATGTTCACGATTGCGCCGCCGCCCCCCTCCGACATCACGGGGATCGCGTGCTTGATGCCCAGCAGGCAGCCGACCTGGTTGACGTTCACGATGCGCATGTAGTCGGCGAGCTCGATTTGGGCGATGGGCGCGATGTGCAGGATGCCGGCGTTGTTGACGAGCACGTCGAGACGGCCCCAGGTCGAGACGGCCGTGCCGATGGCGGTCTTCCAGCTCTCTTCGCTCGCGACGTCGTGATGCAGGTAGATGGCACCGGCGCCGATCGATTCGGCGACGCGCTT
>CAYOIG010000436.1:0-1780 GCA_964403915.1 uncultured Myxococcaceae bacterium | reverse complement strand
GAATCCGACCGGAGGCGCCCCGTGAATGCCAGCTCCGTAGCCGCCGAGGCCCCCGCTGTCCCCCAGCGCGCGAGCGCTCTCGAGACCGCGCGCATCTTCGCCCTGCACAGCCTGTGCTTCGTGCTCCCGCTCGCAACCCTCGCCTTTCTGCTGACGGCGCCCCACCCCTGGTACCTCTCCCTACCGTGGCTGGCGGTGATCCTCGGCTCGGTCATCGCCGACAAGCGAAGCCGCCCGGAGCGGCGGCAGCCGGCCGAGAAGCTGGCGGCCTGGCCCTTCGACGCGATGCTCTACGTCCTCGTCGCGCTGCAGCTCGTGATCCTGCCCCTCGCGCTACACGTCGTCTCCACCAACGGCTTCCTCCGCATGGACACGCTCGTCGGCTGGCTCCTCGTCGGCGTCAACTCCGGCTACTCGGCGATCGTCGTCGCCCACGAGCTGATCCATAGGCCGTCGCGGCGGCTCCAGCGCCTCGGACGCCTGCTGCTCTGCAGCGTGCTCTACGAGCACTTCTACACGGAGCACGTGCGCGGCCACCACGCACGCGTCGGCACGCCCGACGATCCGGCGACGGCCCGCTTCGGCGAGACCTTCCGCCATTTCTTTACGCGCACCGTGCCCGCGCAGCTCCGCAGCGCCTGGCGTCTCGAGGCAAAGCGTCTCGGCGACGAGAACATGCCGTGGTGGGATCAGCGCCTGCTGCACAGCCGCGTGCTGCAAGGCCTCGCCGCCGAGTGGGCCGTCGCGCTCGCAATCCTGGCGTTTCTCGGCGCCGGGCCCTTCGCGCTCTACGTCGGACAGGCGCTGATCGCGATCCGGCTGCTCGAAGCGGTCAACTACTTCGAGCACTGGGGTCTCGTGCGGAGCGCGAAGAAGGTCTCTCCCATGGATTCCTGGGACACCGAATCGCGCTTCACCCTCTACACCCTGGTCGGGCTCTCGCGCCATGCGGACCATCACGCATTCGCAACGCGGCCCTTCCAGCAGCTCCGCCACTGGGAGGCGAGCCCGAAGCTCCCCTACGGCTACTTCGGCATGGTCGAGATGGTGATCTTCGCGAATCAGCAGTTCCGCGAGACGATGACGGCCGAGCTGCAGCGCACGCGCCTCGGGCCCTTCGCGGAGGAGACGCCGACCGCGCCGGCCAGCGCGTAAGCCGCACGGCACCTTGCCATTCGCGCCGCGGGCGGCAGACTCGGGCGCGTGCGGCGACCTTCTCGCTCGGATCGGGAACGCTGGCGAGTCGTTCTCGCCGCCACGCTGCTCCTGCTGCCGGCGACCGGATGCCGCGGCCGGGTCGAGGACCTCTCGGCGTGCCTTCCCGACGCGCGGCCCGAGCTCTCGCTGCTCGCCGTGGGCGACACCGGCGACCGCCCGGAGTGGACCTCCTGGCTCGATCAGCACCGCGAGGTCGGACGCGTGATGGCCGACGAGCAGCGGCGCCGGCCTGCGGCTGCGCTGCTGCTGCTGGGCGACAATTTCTACAGCGAGGGCCTGCTCGCCGACGAGGCCGATCAGCGAATTCGCGACAACGTCGTGACGCCCTTCTGCAGCTTCACGGCGCCCGATGCCGCGCGCTGGAGCGAGGTCGCGCAGGCCTGCCCCGTTCCGGCGCAGGACCGCAGGCCCATCCCGATCATCGCCGTGCTCGGCAACCACGATCACAACACCGCCGACAGCCCGCAGCTGCAGCGAACGCTCGTTCGCGAGTTCGTCTCGAACTGGGACATGCCACCCGAGATCGCCGCCGTGCGCGAGCTGGGCCACGGCGTGAGCCTCA
>CAYOIG010000435.1:0-4345 GCA_964403915.1 uncultured Myxococcaceae bacterium | reverse complement strand
CCAGCTCGAAGCCGGCCTCAGCCTCGAGCCGCGTGCCCGGCGCCATGGTGCCGATGCGCACCTTCGGCCCCTGCAGATCCTGGAGCAGCGCCACGGAGCGCCCGGCCTCGGCGGCCAGCCGCCGGAGCAGCCGTGCCCGGTCGGCGTGCTCGACACGGCTGCCGTGGGAGAAGTTGAGGCGCGCGACGTCGAGACCCGCCTCGATCAGCGCGCGGAGCGGCGCCTCCCCCGAGCTCGCGGGGCCGAGTGTGCATACGATCTTGACGCCACGCGGCCGCACGGCCGTGCCCGTACTCACGAAGTCCATGCTACAAGAAAGCGTTCGATCAACGCAGCGCGCAGCGCGCGCCGAGGGGGACGTGAGGATGGCGGCAAAGTCGTCGAAGAATGCGAAGAAGGCGGCGCCGAAGCGCGCCGGCGCGGCAGTAAAGGGCAAGCCCGTGGCCGCGAAGGTCGCGGCGAAGCCTGCGGCCGCGAGGCCCGCCAGGAAGCCGGCCGCGAAGCCTGCGGCGGTGAAGACGCCCGCTGCAAGGTCCGCGGCCAGACCGGCTGCGAAGTCTACGGGCCTGGTCTACGCCAGCGCCCTGCGCGAGATGATCGCGAAGCGGCTGGGCCGCGCCTGATCGCGGGCTAGGAGCTGCGGATCAGGAGCAGCGAGCGCGGATCGAGGGCCACGTGCAATGCCGAGACGTCGGGGTTGTCGTGGTCCTTGAGCGCCCGAAGCGCGACGGACTCGACGCCCGGCTCGAGGGCCAGCACGACGCTGGCGATATCCTTCACCGCGCCGAGCGACGCCGGGATGCCGGCGATGCGCTCCGTCGCGAGCGCTGCGGAGAGCCAGATCTCGGCCTCCAGCTCCTGGGCCAGCGCGCGGATCTCGGCCAGCTCGCCGCGCGGCGCAGCGGCGAGATCGAAGCCATCGACGATCACCAGCGCCGGCTTGCTCCCGGCTTCGGATTCGACCTTCACGGCCTCGCGCAGCCGGGCCGAGCTGAACTGGGCCGGGGCGTAGGCGCGGATGCTGCGCCGGCGATCGACCTCGCTGCGAGCGACGGCCTGCGCTTCGAGATGCGTGGAGGTGGCCAGGTCGTCGAAGACCGTGTCGTAGAAGGCGCGTACGTGGGCGACCGTCTGGTCGAGCGTCACGTGCAGCACGTGCTCGCCGCGCAGCAGCTCGTCGAGGGCCACACCCACCAGGAACGAGGTCTTGCCGACGCCGCGGCCCGCCAGCACCACACCGAGGTTGCCGCGACCGAGTCCGCCGTGAAGGCCCTTCTCGAGGAGTCGGAGCGGGCTGCGCGCGTTCAGGAACTTGCGATACATGAAACTCCCTCGCCGGCCGGCTACTCCTCGTCGCCCTTCGCCTTGCCCACGTACTTCTCCTGAAGCGACTTCGTCACCTCGGCCGGGGCCGGGACGTAGCGCGAGAATTCCATCGTGAACTCGGCCTTGCCCTGGCTCACCGACCGCAGGTCGGTGGCGTAGCCGAACATCTCGGCGAGCGGCACCTCGCTCTCGACGCGGCAGAAGCCCTCTTCCTCGGTCGTACCGATCACGAGACCGCGGCGCTGGAGAATCGTCTTCAGGTACTGCCCCTGGAACTCGACCGGGCCTTCGATGGCGACCTTCATCACGGGCTCGAGCACGATCGGCTTCGCCCGCGGATAGACCTCCCGGAAGGCGCTGCGCGCCGCGACCTGGAAGGCCATGTCGGAGGAGTCCACCGCGTGGGCCTGACCGTCGTTGATGACCGCGCGCACGCCGATCACCGGGAAGCCGATCAGGCGCCCCTTCGTGATGGCCGCCTTGAAGCCCTTCTCCACCGAGGGGATGAACTCGGTCGGGATGGCGCCGCCGCGCACTTCGTCCACGAACTCGAACTCGGCACCGCCTTCGGTGATGGGCTCGACGTAGCCGCCCACCTTCGCGTACTGGCCTGAGCCGCCGGTCTGCTTCTTGTGCGTGTACATGAAGTCGGCCCGCTGCGAGATGGTCTCGCGATAGGCCACCTGCGGCGCGCCGGTGATGACCTCGACGTTGTACTCGCGCTTCATCCGCTCGACGTAGACGTCGAGGTGCAGCTCGCCCATGCCCGAGATCACGGTCTCGCTGCTCTCTTCGTCCACACCGGCGTGGAAGGTCGGGTCTTCGCGCGTGAAGCGCCCGAGGGCCTTGCTCATGTTCTCCTGGCCGGTGTTGTCCTTCGGCTTGATCGATAGCGAGATCACCGGCGCCGGCACGTGCATGGAGCTCATGGCGACCTCGATCGACTCGTCGGTGAACGTGTCGCCCGAGGCGCAGTCGATGCCGAAGAGCGCGACGATGTCGCCCGCCTCGGTCTCGGTGATGTCTTCCATGTCGTCCGCGTGCATGCGGACGAGGCGACCGACCTTGTGGCGGCGCTTGGTGCGGCTGTTGATGATCGAGGTGCCCTTGCCGATCGTTCCCTGATAGATCCGCAGATACGTGAGCTGGCCGTAGCGCCCTTCGTCGAGCTTGAACGCGAGTGCCACCAGCGGCTTCTGCGGGTCGCTGGAGAGGACGATCGGCGCTTCGTCGTTCGAGAGGTCGACGCCGGTGTTCTCGATGTCGTGGGGCGAGGGCAGATACATCGTGACGGCGTCGAGCAGGAGCTGCACGCCGCGGTTCTTGTAGGCCGAGCCCAGGAAGACCGGGCAGAGCTCGAGCGAGAGCACGCCCTTGCGGACGGCCTCGTGGATCATCGCCTCGGTCGGCTTGCCCTCGAGGATCGCCTCCATCAGCTCGTCCGAGAACATCGAGACGGCGTCGAGCATGTTCTCGCGGGCGGTGTTCGCGTCGTCGAGCATCGACGCCGGGATCTCCTCCACGCGCATGTGCTCGCCGTTGTCGCCATCGAAGTAGATGGCCTTCATCGTGACGAGGTCTACCACTCCCTGGTGGTCGGCCTCGAGACCGATCGGAAGCTGCATCAGGACCGAGTTGAGCCGCAGCTTCTCTCGGAGCTGGTCGCTGACCTTGAACGGGTTCGCACCCGAGCGGTCGAGCTTGTTCACGAAGGCGAGGCGCGGAACCTTGTAGCGCCGCATCTGGCGATCGACGGTCATCGACTGCGACTGCACGCCCGCCACGCCGCAGAGCACGAGGATCGCGCCGTCGAGGACGCGGAGCGCCCGCTCCACCTCGATCGTGAAATCGACGTGGCCCGGGGTGTCGATGATGTTGATGTGATGGTCTTTCCAGCCGCAGTAGGTGGCGGCGGACGTGATCGTGATCCCCCGCTCCTTCTCGAGCTCCATGAAGTCCATCGTGGCGCCCACGTTGTCCTTGCCCTTCACCTCGTGGATCTTGTGGATCCGCTTGGTGTAGTAAAGGATGCGCTCCGTGAGCGTGGTCTTGCCCGAGTCGATGTGGGCAGAGATTCCGATATTGCGGATGCGAGAGATGTCCCGGGCCATGGCGGGCGCGGAAGCTAGCCCGCTTTTCGTTTTCCGCGACCCCCCGCCGCCGACGGCCTCGGGCGATCCCCGGATGGATCGCCCGGAACGTCAGTCAGCGCTGCGCCAAAGGCGCAGCAGGGCCTCGAGGGGCACGCTCTCGCGGCGGCGCCCGCTCACGGCGTCGAGGGCGGTGTAGCCGGTGCAGAGCCAGGCCTGCGCAGAGCTGCGCGCGAAGTGCGGGAATGCGAGCGGAGCGGAGCAGGACGCGCCGCAGGCCACGGCGCGCTCGATCTCCGCGAGGGGCAGCGCGGCGTAGACCGTGAGCGCCCAGTCCGGCCGCCGCGGGTCTTGCGCCCGCAGCCGTTGCCAGAGCTGGCTGCTGCGTGCCAGAGCGTGGCCCCCGGCTGCAGCACCGAAGAGCGCGTCGAGCGGCGCCTCCTGCGACGTCGAGAGCGCCTCGTGCATCGCGCCACCCACCAGCAGCCGCGCCAGCTCCCAGAGCACCGCGACGGCATGGCGCTCGTCGCCCTGCTCGGCCACGCGTGCGCTCACCTCGAGCCCGCGCAGCGTCGTCACCGACTCGTCGAAGCCGTACCGGTGCGCGAGCTCGTGGGCGAGAATGGTCGGAATCGCCGGACGCGAGCTCTCCCAGGACGTCATGCGGACGAGCCGCGTGGGCCCGAGCCCGAGGGTCAGGTACTGGCTCCAGGGCCCGGCGAGCCGCGCCTCGAGGCCCGCCCGGTAGCCGATGCGGGGCAGGCGCCCGTAGGGCCGGCCCGCGACGGCCTCGACGCTGGGCCGCAGCCGCACCGCCTCGGCGCGCAGCGCGGCGTCGCTCTCGAGCAGCGCCGGACGCCGCCCCTGCGCCCGCGCGAGCAGGCGCTGCGCCCGCGCGAGCCAGCCTTCGATGCGCGGCTCCACGCGCG
>CAYOIG010000434.1:0-2649 GCA_964403915.1 uncultured Myxococcaceae bacterium | reverse complement strand
GTCCGCCATGAGGCGTAGCCGAGACCGAAGAAGATGAGCACGAGCAGGGCCCGCACCACGAAGAGGTCGAGCCCAACGTAGAAGAACTCCGGCTCGATCTTCACCCAGGTCTCGCCGAGCTGCAGCCCGCCCACCATGGTGATCGCGACCCCGGTCCAGACGGCGGCGGCGCGAGCGTCCAGGATCCAGACGGCGGCGAGCGGGAGCGTGGCGAGATAGTAGAGGCTGGGCGACGCCGATCCGCCCGACAGGATGGTCCCGACGAAGATGCCGAGACCCGAGATGGCGAGGGCCATGTGAGCGGCGAGTAGCGTTCTGCGTTCGGGATCGCCCCGGCCGGCCCAGGCCCGAACGGCGAGCGAGAGGCTGCACGCGACGACGTTGAGCGTGGTCGACTGGAAGTGGCCGGATGGGAAGTCGAGCAGGGCGAACGCACCCCAGCCGAGGCCGACCACGAACAAGAAGGCCTGAAGACGGTCCGTCCGGTGGACGAGCCTCTCCTCCGGCACGAGCGCTCTCGCTCGCGACTCCGCGCCGATCTCGTCGGCGTCCGTCACATCTCCGGCCGGCGTGTCCATGAGGCTTCTCTACACTCGATCGGCCGATCGCCGAAATGGGTGGAGGCTCGCCGCCCGGCCGGTCGCTCGGGGTTTCTCCGGATCCGCGCGGGCGAAGGGAGGGGTCGAATGAGAGCTCGCTTGGCCGTCGTTGCGGCAGCAGGGCTCCTGCTGCTCGCCGCCGCAGGCTGCAACGTGCAGAAGAACCTCTGGCAGGCCGGCATTCCGGGCCTGAAGACGCCGCTCATGGTGACGCGCAGCGTCCCGGTCGCGGGCTATCTCGAGGTGGATCTCGCCGGCAGCGGCCTGCACCTCGACAGCTTCACGCCCGCGAGCGACGCCTGCGCCGAGGTGCTGCGGCCGGAGGCGGCCGTGGACTACGTGGCGAGCGGGCCCTACGGCAGCTTCCAGCGTGGGGACGTCACCTGCGAGGCCATCGGCCTCGGCTCGCTGCGTGAGTGGCGTGACCGCCGCCCGTCCCAGACCAACGTCGTGATGTCGCCGCGCGCGCAGGCCGATTTCCGCGTCTGGTATCAGGACGGAGCGCAGGTCCTGCTGCGCGGCCGTTTCCCGCTCGGTGCGCTGCTGGGCTTCACCGGGCTGGACGACACCATCGCCGTGGTCCCCAACATTCCGCTGTGTCAGCAGCCGATCCGCGAGGGTGTGGCCTCGATGCAGTACTCGCAGCACGGGGAGAACCCGCTGGTGCTCCTCTCCGGCACGGGCGAGTGCCCGATCCGCGCCCTCGTTCAGCCGCTTCCAGGGAGCGAGATCCAGCGCTGGTAGGCAGCAGGCGCCCGGCGGCGTGATCTCATTCGCGGCCGTCCGCGAGGCCGAGGAGCGCGCGCACGTGCCGCGCGATCATGCGGTTCTCGTCGGTCGGAATGACCCACGCGGAGGCGCGAGCGCCGGGGAGCGAGAGGCACGGACCGCCCCGCTCGTTCGCTGCTGCGTCGAGCTCGATGCCGAGCCAGGCCGCGTCGCGACAGACCGCGGCGCGAATCGGTGCGGCGTTCTCGCCGATCCCGGCGGTGAAGACGAGCGCGTCGAGGCCCCCCAGCGCCGCCGCCAGCGAGCCGAGCTCGCGGCCGATGCGATGGACGAAGAGGTCGACGGCCTCCTTCGCGTGCGCGTCATCGCTCGCCAGCAGGGCCCGCATGTCGCTCGACAGCCCCGAGACGCCGAGCAGCCCCGATTCATGGTAGAGCAGCTTCGCGAGCGCCTTCGAATCCATGCCGTGCTCGTCCATCAGGTAGAGCAGCACGCCCGGGTCCACGCTGCCCGGTCGGGTTCCCATGACGAGGCCGTCGAGCGGCGTCATACCCATCGTGGTGGCCACGCTGCGCCCCTCTCGCAGCGCGCACAGGCTTGCGCCATTGCCGAGGTGCGCGACGACGACCCTGCCTCCGGCAATCTGCGGAGCGAGCTGCGGCAGCACCGACGCCACGTATTCGTAGGACAGGCCGTGGAAGCCGTAGCGGCGCACGCCCTCCTCCGAAAGCGCGCGTGGTAGCGCAAAGGCCTGCGCCAGCGGCGACTGCCCATGGTGAAAGGCGGTGTCGAAGCAGGCCACCTGCGGCAGGGCGGGTGCGACCCGGGAAACCGCACGGATCGCGGCCAGGTGATGCGGCTGGTGAAGCGGCGCGAGAGGAACGAGTCGCTCGAGCTCGGTTAGCACCGCGCCATCGATGCGTACGGGCCGGTCGAAATGTACGCCCCCGTGCACCACGCGATGGCCGACCGCGTACACGCGAGCGTCTCCCAGATGTGTGGTGAGCCAGCCGAGGATGCAGTCGATGGCCGCGTCGTGGTCTGCGCCTTGTGCGGGGTCGAGGCGCCGGCCCTCGAGCTCGTGGCCCGACGCATCCGCTGCTTCGAGCCGCGGCCGCACGCCGATGCCTTCGACCTGCCCCGCGAGTCGCGCGCCGGGAGACCCGGCTGCTACGCAGTCGTGGAGCGAGAACTTGATGCTCGAAGAGCCGGCGTTGAGAACCAGGATGGCGTCAGGCACGCTCGCCTCGTCGTGCGAGCGGTTCGTTCCGAGTTCCGCCCGAACGCTGCTCGCCGAAGTGGAGGAGCTTCCAGCGCCCGG
>CAYOIG010000433.1:0-1588 GCA_964403915.1 uncultured Myxococcaceae bacterium | reverse complement strand
TCGCCCGCCTCGATGCCCTCGACTTCGATCTCCAGATCCTCCTCGAAGGGCACGGCCTCGGTCTCGTCGTCGTCGAGCAGCGGCATCGGGCGCGGCTGGGCCTTCTTGGGCGCCGGCGCCGGCGCCGGCGTGTCCGACGTCTTGGGCTTGAGGCGCTGGTCCTTGCCGCACTTCGGACACAGGGGCTCGGGCTTGTTGAGGTCGTAGAAGCGCGAGTTGCAGCCGAAGCAGACGTACTTCACGCCGAGCTTCGCCTGGCGGTCCTGAGACAGGAGCTCGCTGTGCTTCTTGCCCGATTCGGGCTCGACGGTCCGGCGGGGGGCCTTGGGCTTCTTGGGTCGCGTCATGTGCTCGCTCCGCTCGCGATGCGGATCGCATCGCCGGCCTGGGCAACGCGGGTGATCCCGCGCGCGCGAAAACTCTGTGCGCCGTCGTAAGACGACTCGTCGATCTCGATGAGGTCTTCCCCCGGCGGTAGCGCGACGCCGGCCTCCGCGAGCCAGCGCCGGTAGAGCGCCGAAAGATCGCGCCGAGCCGTGGCGGGGGACTCGCCGCCTTCGGCGTTCTTCACCGGGGAGTACTCATCGCGGCCCGTCTCTACCACGGACACGCGCGTTGCGCAGCGGAGGCCGTCGAACACGAAGCGCTCGAGCTTCCAGCCATTGGGCTCGCGCGGGGTGGCGGCCCGGCCGTCGGCGTCGAGGGCCGGCATTGCCTTCGCCGATGCGTGGAGGGGCAGGCAGCGCTCCGCATCGGCCGCCAGGCGCCGCAGAAAGGTCGTCTCGAAGACGTAGAGGGAGATGGCGCCGGCCCAGAGCTGGAGCGCTCCATTCGCGTCGCGCGCATCGCGCTGCACGGGGTCGATCTCGGTGTACTCCACGATGCCGATGTGGCCGTCCACCCGGGCCACGTGGCCGACCTTCTCCGCCGGATCCTGCTTGGCGACCACCTTGCACGAGACCTCTGCGCCGGCTTCGGCGTGGAGCCCGAGGTACACCGACTCGGCGATTCGCACCAGAGGATTGTCGACCTGGAAGTAGAAAACGTGCCGGCAGCCGCGTGCCTCGAGATCGGCGAGGGCGCCGGAGGCCTCGAGGGCCCGTATCACGCCGCCGTGTCCGTCGGGGCTCTCGAAGACGTGGTCGGGGCGGTCGAGCAGGAGCCGGCCGTCGAAGTCGACGGCCGGCAGGCTGCGCTGGCGAAAGAAGAAGACGTCTTCCTTCGGCAGGCCGAAGCCGTCGTGGCGCGCAAAGAGGGCGCGTGTGGGCGCATCGGTGGCGTCGCTCGTCATGACGTACCAGGGCAGGCGGATGCCGTAGCGGCTGCGGAGGCACCGGATCTTCTGGGCGTGAAGCGCGAAGAGGGAGCGGTCGCTGACCGGGCCGATCGGAAGGGCGCCCTTGGGGCCGCGGATGCCGAGCCGGCTGGCCTGGCCGCCTGCCACGACGAGCGCGGCCACGTGGCCGGTGGCGCGCGTAAGGCCGCCGTGGTGCCCGCGCGAGGCGAGCGACCGGATGTAGACCGCGTCGTGCTGCTGCACGTCGGCCATGCGCACCCGGTCGCCAAGCAGCGCGCCGCCCGAGAAGGG
>CAYOIG010000432.1:0-2231 GCA_964403915.1 uncultured Myxococcaceae bacterium | reverse complement strand
GTGCGCGGGGAGACGTCGACTCGCTCGAGGGCGGCCAGCCAGCGGCCCGGCTGTGCCGCGGGGAGCGGCACGCAGACACGGACCCGCTCGGCCCGGCTCTCTTCTCCGCCAACGTCTGCCTCTCCTCCGGCCGGCCCAACCTCGCCCGGCGCCCCCGGCCCGAAGGCCGCGTGCAGCAGCGCCTCCGCCGCGCAGACCGTGCGCCCGCGCAGCGCGGTGGCGAAAGCCTCGTCGGTCTCCGGCGACGCATGGGCGACGGCGCGGCGCGCCACCGACCACGAGATCTCAGACGAGAGGACTGCGGCCCGTAGCTGCGGGCGCTCCGCCAGCGCCTCCCAGACGCGCGCCCACTCGCGGAGCGCCTGAGCAGTGACGCCCAAGCGCTCGCGGGCGTAGTCGCCGAGGCAGCGGAAGGCGAGCCTCTCGTAGGCACGGCGCTTCAAGAGCCGCAGCGCCAGCAGGCCCAGCACGGGACGCAGCGCCGCCCGCTCGGCGACGAGGGACTGCACGCGCCCGTCGGCATCGCGGCCGCGCAGGTAGGCCAGCGCTGCCGGGGAGGGGAGCGGAGACGGACGCACCGTGTGCGCCGGGAAGGGAGGCTGAGGCGCCTCCAGCGCACGGGCGGATCGCTCGCAGGCAGAAGCGGGAGCGCGAGAGGACATGGGGAAGCCTTCGGGACCGGCGGGATGACAAGATTGAGAGTACACGAATGATTTACGAATGTCAAGGAGAGCGACGGTCAGCTCGTAGACGAGAGCGGCGCCGGCCTCGAGACGCGGAACGAACCCGCCGTTCGAGTCGAACACCGAGACTCTGGCATTCGAGAGCGTCACGCCGCTGCAGCAGTCGAACTCGACGCCGGAGAGAGTCTGGGTCGATCCGAGATGGCTCCAGCGCGCATAGAGATCTCCGATGACCGTCGCCCGCAGGAGGAGGTGAGGGGCGAGCTCGACGTTCGCTCGCGCTCCGATCCTGGCGCCGGCGACGTTGTCGGTGATGTCCATCTCGGTCTCGACCGATCCCAATGAGAGGAGCAGATGGGCGCCCGTCGCGCCGAGCTCGATGCCCTGATGAAGGTTGAGGTAGGCGGCGCCGACGACGCCTTCGATCCAGCCCCTCCGGTTCGCCGCCTCCCAGAGCCGCATGCTGGCGTCGAGACGGGCGTCGAGGGTTCGCTGGTCGTAGTCGAGCGTGCTCGCGAAGTTGCCGGCCGGATTCGTGCAATCGAGATCTGCCGTTCCGAGCCCGGCCGGGTTCGTCGAGCCGCTAATGAGGGGAATGACGACGAGCCCCGCGCCCTCGCAGCCGGCGCTCGAATCGACGTTCTGGAACGAGGACGAGATGCCGAGCTCGAGTCGGAGCCAGTCCGCGAGGCGGTAGCCGATCGTGCCGCCCACCGTCGCTCCGGGGCCGCCAACATCGTACGAGATGGGACCGATCGCCGGAGTGAAGCCGGGTCCCTGCTCGGTGCCGAACGTGAGGTCGCGCCGGCCCGTGAAGACCGAGCCGCCGGCCGAGATGCCGAAGGCGAGGCCGGCGGAATCGTCTGCATCCGGGGCCGCCGCTGCCGCGACGGAGCCGCCGGGAGCCGGCGGGCGCTGCGCGACGCGAGGCTCGTCGACCTCGCGCGCGGAGCCGGCGGCCGGCTCCTCCGCAAATCCCGACAGAGGAAGCAGGAAGATGAAGCCGGCCACGATGGCGGCGGATCGCATGGTCCCACCTCCGGCCCCTGCAACCGCCGCACTCGCGCTCTGCTGATGACCCGCGGACCCGCCGGAGCCGATGCCCGGCGTCGTATCACGCGCCAAGCGGCGGAGTCAACGAGGAAGTGGGGAGAGGAACGCCGCGTGCGCGTCGAGCTGGCGGAGGACCCCGTCGGCCGGCGTCGCGGGAAGGCGCAGCGCGACCTCGGTGACGCCGATCGAAGCGTAGTGGTCGAGCTTGCCGCGCGTGGGGACGACGCCGAGCGCGACGACCTCGAGCGCGCGCGGGTCGCGGCCGCGCTTCTCCATCGCGGCGCGGAGCTGCGGGAGCGACTCGCCGAGCCCCGTGCCGCCGATCGGCATCCAGCCGTCGGCCCACTCGGCGATGTCGGCAAAGAGCTTCGGACCCGGCCCGCCGCCGATGAGGACCGGCGGTCGCGGCTTCTGAACGGGCTTCGGCCACTGCCAGCTCGGCGCGATCCGGACGAGCTCGCCCTCGTACGACGCGACTTCCTGTGTCCAAAGCGC
>CAYOIG010000431.1:0-1701 GCA_964403915.1 uncultured Myxococcaceae bacterium | reverse complement strand
TGCCGCGGCCCTGCGAGCGCGGCGCGAAGGATCAGGGCAGGGCGACGGGCTCACCGCTGCGCGCCGCCGAACGATAGGCCGCATCGATCACCGACTGGCACATCCGTGCTTCCTGCCGGCTGGCGGCGGCCGTGGCTGGCGTCGCGAGCGCGGCGGCGAAGAGATCGAGCACGGGAGGGAACCACGCCGCAAGCCAGGAGACGTCCGGCGCATCGGGCTCGACCGGCCAGTCGCGCTCCGCACCGTCGGCCGGGATCACGCGCACCCGCGTGCCTTCGATCGCGAGGCTGCCCGCATCGCCCGCGAGCGTCACCAGGGTTCGCCGTGCAGGCGCCGCCCAGGTGAGGCCCAGCTTCCCCTCGGCGCCACCGGCGAAGTGCAGCGTGACCTCCGCCGTGTCCTCGACGCCGGCTGCCGTGAAGCGGCGCCGCGCCGTGGTGGCGCGGACGCTGCGCGGCGCACCGGCGCCCAGCAAGCCGCAGGCGAGATAGAGCTGGTGCCAGCCGTGGTCCATGAGGATCCCGCCACCGGCGAGGCCCTTGTCGAGACGCCAGGAGCCGGGTCCGCCTGCCGGCTCCGTCCGTTCCGTGGCGAACGCGATGCGGCGCGGCTGCCCCACCACGCCGGCTTCCACCGCCGCCCGCGCAGCGCGGAAGAGCGGTGCATGATGCCAGTTGTGCGCGGTCACGAGCGCAACGCCCGCGCGCTGCGCTGCGGCGAGCAGCGATTCGGCCTCGGCCAGCGTGGTGGCGAGGGGCTTCTCGACCAGCACGTGACAGCGGGCAATGATGGCCGCCGCCACGGCCTCGGCGTGTCGCGCCGGCGGCGCGGCCACGTCGACGAAGACCGGCTGCTCGGCAGCCAGTAGCGCACGCAGGCTCGCGTAGAGCCGCACGTCCGTACCCAGCACCTCGCGGGCCCGTGCGCGCCGCGCCGGGTCGGGCTCGGCCACGCTCGTGATCGCGAAGCCGCCGTGCTGGCGGAAGCCCGGCAGGTGGCCGTGCTCGGCCACGCCGCCAAAGCCCACGAGAGCGCCTTCGATCCGCTCGGGAGCCGCGGCGGGGCCGGCGCCCGCGCGCTCCTCGTTCAAGCGATCTCCGTCTCGATCTCCGCGAAGGCGGCCTCGAGGATGTCGAGGCCCGCATGGGCCTCCTCTTCGCTGATGACGAGCGGCGGATTGATGCGCACGCGTGCGCCGTACGCCATCACCAGCAGCCCGCTCTCGACGCAGCGCATGTAGAGTCGCTCCGCGAGCCGTGCCGAGAGAGGCTCCCGCGTCTTCCGATCCATCACGAGATCGAGACCGAGGAGCAGGCCCTTGCCGCGCACGTCGCCGATCAGGCGGAAGCGCTCCTGCATGCGCTGCAGACGCTGCAGCATGAGCGCGCCGACGCGCTGGGAGTTCTCGACGAGGCCCTCTTCGAGAATCGTCTCGACGGTGGCGAGAGCAGCGGCCGAGGCGAGCGGGTTGCCACCATAGGAAGAGGACGACGACGAAGGCTTCGACCACGGCTCGGCCTTCGCAATCTCCGGGCTCGTCACGACGCCCGTGACCGGAAAGCCTGCTCCGAAGCCCTTTCCGATGGTCATGACGTCCGGAAGGGTGTCGGTGTGCTCGAAGCCGAACATCTCGCCCGTGCGGCCGAAGCCCGTGATCATCTCGTCGACGATGAGCAGCGCACCGAGCTCCTTTGTGAGTGT
>CAYOIG010000430.1:0-1797 GCA_964403915.1 uncultured Myxococcaceae bacterium | reverse complement strand
GTCGCGGCCGCCGAGCGCGACGCACCACTCGCCATTTCCGAGAATCTGGATCTCGTTGTGGCGCGTGGATTCCACGTTCAGCTCGATCAGCATGTTCTTGTTGTCGCCGGCGCCGGTGGCCTTGACCTCGGACAGCACTTCACGCGCGAGGCCCGGGACGACGTCCGCGCGCTGGAAGATGCGCTGGCCCTTGCCGCCTCCGCCTCCGATCGCCTTCAGCCGGAAGCGGCGTCCTGGGTTCTCCGCGAGCAGGCGCTCGGCTTCGGCCTGCACCGATTCGGCGAGCTCCTCGATCGTGAACAGGTCGACGTGACGGCGGTAGGAAGCCTCGAGCAGGCGCTCTGCCAGTAGCGGCAGGGTCGTCTTCGCGTCCGAGAGCCCGGGAACGTCGAGGCCGTGCTTTTTCGCGAGGCCTGCGAGCGCGGCCCGGTCCGGAGCCTTGCGCAGCAGCGTGCGCACCGTGACGTCGCTCAGCCCCGGCGTGACCGAGACCTGGTTCTCGATGGCCGTGCGCTTGGCCTCGTCCTTGGCCCCGGCCGCGCGCTGCGTGTGGGAGCAGGGGCCGATGAAGCGAAGGCCGGCCTCCTCGAGAGTCCCCACGAAACCGGCGTCCTCGGCCATGAAGCCGTAGCCCGCAAAGACGTAGGCGTAGTCGTGCTCGCGACAGATCGCGATGATCTGGCGGATCCTCTCCTGCCGCTCCTCCTTCGTGGCCCCGGTGTAGTCCGGGATGGCGTGGACGTGGGCTGGATCCATGATCCGCAGCTCGGGCGAGAGCGCACGTGGGAATACGATGCTGTCGCGCTCCGAGAGCAGCATGCCGACACGGGCCATCCCCATCTCGCGAAAGACGTCGATCGCTTCCTTGCGGATCGGGCCGCGGCAGACGATGAGAACGCCCATGTCCTCGCAGGCGAACGAGCGCACCCACTCCGACGGAGATTGGCCGAGCCGGCGGTCGCCGTGCACGAGCGGATTGTCGTCGGGAGACGCGCCGGGCCGGTCCGCGTTCATCAATGGAACTCCCGCTGGATCGTCTGCCAGGGGCCGGGCTCGTAGCGCCGCAGCATGAACTCGAGGTTTCGGACGAGCACCGAGCGGAGCTCGAAGGGCATCACGATCTCCGAGATCGAACCGAGCGAGAGCGCTTCGCGCGGGTTCATCAGCTCGCGCTCGTAGCGCAGATTGAATTCGGCTTCCTGCGCCTTCAGCCACTCCGCAGCTTCACGCGCCGACTCCTGGCGCGCGAGGTCGTCGGCCGTGCCCGCGCCCACGCGCTCACGGGCGCCCGCCTCGGCCCGAGCTGCGGCCGCGTCGCGCACCTTCCGGAGCTCCGTCTTGTAGACGTACTCCTTTCCGGCAGGGCCCATGACGGCGACGCGCGTCGTCGGCAGCGCGAGCACGAGATCGGCGCCCGTGAACTAGGAGTTGAACGCAGCGTAGGCGCCGCCAAAGGCGTTGCGGATGATGAGCAGGATGCGCGGCGTGCGGATGTCGATGATCGCATCGAGCATCGCGCGCCCGGCCTGAACGATGCCGCGGCTCTCCTGGTCGCGGCCCGGGAGGAAGCCCGTCGTGTCCTCCATGAAGACCACGGGTGTGTTGTAGATCGAGCAGAAGCGCACGAAGCGGCCGATCTTGTAGGCGGCGTCGACGTCGATCTGGCCCGAGGCGTAGGCGCTGTTGTTCGCGATGAAGCCGACCACGTGCCCGCCGAGGCGCCCGAAGGCCGTGACCGCGTTCTTCGCGCGGTCGGGCTGGATCTCGAAATAGTCGCCATGGTCGCAGGTGCGCTCG
>CAYOIG010000429.1:0-9474 GCA_964403915.1 uncultured Myxococcaceae bacterium | reverse complement strand
TGGCCGAGGTCGAGGTCGGTCTCGGCTCCGTCTTCGGTGACGTAGACCTCGCCGTGCTGGAACGGGTTCATGGTGCCGGGATCGACGGTCAGATACGGATCGAGCTTGAGGAAGGTGACGCCGAGCCCGCGCGCCTCGAGCAGCGAGCCGAGGCTCGCCGAGGCGAGGCCCTTGCCGAGCGACGAGAGCACGCCCCCCGTCACGAAGATGAACTTCGTCGTTCGCTGCCGCATCGCTCCCCCCCTTCGCTAGCGGACGCACACCGCGGCGCGATCGAGCGCGTCGCGGATGCGGACGTGATGAATGGGCACGAAGGGCTCCGGGAGCGCATCGTGCGGAAAGAAGCCGACGGCGAGCGTCTCTTCGGGCGTGCCGAGGGCGCCCGGCTCGCCCACGGCGAGGGCCTCGAAGCACAGGTTCACGTAGTGCACGCGGCGCCCGTCACCGAGGGCGACGACCATGAAGCCCGGGTCGGAGTAGACGCCGACCAGGCGGCCGAGGTCGACGCCCCAGCCGGTCTCCTCGCGCACCTCGCGGCGAGTGGCGTCGTGCACCGACTCGCCCGGCTCGATGTGCCCGCCCGGCAGGCACCAGTGGCCGTTGTCGCTGCGGCGGATGAGCAGCAGCTCGCGGGAGCCGGGAGCGCGCCATACGACCGCCGACACCGACGCCTTCACCTCCTGCGGATCCGAGGCGTAGTAGGTGGTCATGGCGTTACGCCGCACGCTCGGCGTACGACGCCCCTTGCAGCGGGGCCGCAGCGCTGGTTCATGATCCTCGATGGGAGCCGGTTTAGCGAGTTATACCGTGCGCCCGGCGAGGGTGTCAAACCGCCCTAGACTGCTGGCGGTCTGCGCAGGAACGGCGTTCTACGGATGCAGCGGCGCCTCGAGCAGGCCCGCCGTCTCGGGCAGATCGCGCATCAGGTTCATGCACTGCACGGCCTGGCCCGACGCCCCCTTCACGAGGTTGTCGATCGCGGAGAGCAGGACGAGGGCGCCGGTGCGCGAATCGACCACCGCAGCCACGTCGCAGAAGTTGCTGCCGCGCACCGAAGCCAGCTGCGGCGTCTCGCCCTTCGGGAGCACGCGAACGAAGGGCTCCCGGTCGTAGGCGTCGTGCAGCACGGCGAGGGCCTCGTCGGTCGTGAGCGGGCGCCGGGGGCGCAAGAAGATGGTGGTGGCGATGCCCCGGATGGTCGGAAGCAGCTGCGGTACGAACCCGATCTGCACCGGGCCGCCGGCCGCCCGGCCGGCCTCCTGCTCCATCTCGGGAACGTGCCGGTGCGCGCCGCCCGCCTTGTAGGCGTGGACGTTCCCATCGAGCTCGGCGAAGAGATAGCCGTCGCTGAGCGTGCGGCCCGCACCGGAGACGCCCGACTTCGAATCGACCAGGACGCTCGACGTCTCCACCAGACCCGCTCGCAGAAACGGACACAGCGGCAGCAGCACGGAGGTCGGGTAGCAGCCGGGCGCGGCCACGAACTCGCTCTTGCGGATGGCGTCGCGGTGCAGCTCCGGCAGGCCATAGACGGCGCTCCCGATCAGCTCCGGCACGGCGTGCTCGCCGTACCACTTGGCATACACGCCCGGATCGCGCAGCCGGAAATCGGCGGATAGATCGATCACCGCGGCGCCCGCCCGGTGCAGTACGGCGACCACCGGAGCGGACGTCGCATGGGGGAGCGCCGTGAACACCACGTCGGCGCGGGCCGCGATCGAGAGCGGATCGGCCGCCGACTCGAAGCGCAGGTCGACCAGCCCGCGCAGCGACGGGAAGACCTCGCCGACGGCCTTGCCGGCCCGCTGCTCGGAGGTGACGACCACCAGCTCGGCCGCAGGATGCCGGCGCAGGATGCGCAGGAGCTCGAGGCCCGTGTATCCACTCGCCCCGACGACTGCGACGCGCATGGCGAGAGGGCTACCGCTTCGAGAACTGGAAGCGGGCGCGGGCTCCGCGCTGGCCGTACTTCTTGCGCTCCTTCTTGCGCGCATCCCGCGTCAAGAATCCGCCACGCTTCAGATTGGGCCGCAGGCCCGGATCGAACTTCTCGAGCGCCCGGGCCACACCGTGGCGCACCGCACCGGCCTGGCCTTCGGGGCCACCGCCGTTCACGCTCGCCTGGATCTCGAAGCGTCCGATGGCATTCGAGGTCTCGAGCACCTCGCGGATCATGAGCTGGAGCGTCTCTCGAACGAAGTACTCCTCGATCGGGCGGCCATTGACGGCGAAGGTTCCCCCACCGAGGCGCAGCCGCACGCGCGCCACCGCGGTCTTGCGGCGGCCGGTGGCGGTGATGGTCGAGATCGCTTCAGGCAAGGCGCAGCTCCTCCGGCTTCTGGGCCGCATGCGGATGGCTCGGACCGGCGTAGACCTTGAGCTTCGAGAGCATCTTCCGGCCGAGGGAGTTCTTGGGGAGCATGCCGCGCACGGCGTGCTCGACCACGCGCTCGGGATGCGCCGACGAGAGCACCTTGCCCGCGGTGATCGACTTGAGAGAGCCCGTCCAGCCCGTGTGACGGTAGTAGGTCTTCTGCTCCGTCTTGCGGCCCGTGAGCTTCACCTTCTCGGCGTTCACGATCACCACGAACTCGCCGGTATCGACGTGCGGCGTGTAGATCGCGCGATGCTTGCCGCGCAGGATCGTCGCCACGCGCGTCGCCAGCCGGCCGAGCACCTGGCCCTGGGCATCCACCACGAACCAGCGCCGCTCGACATCCTCGGCCTTCGCGCTCTGCGTCGCGCGGTGCGCCACTGCTCCCATCGGTCTCGCTCCTGGGCCCGCCCGCCGGACGGCTCTCGGGCCGTGCCGCTGTGCGTGGCGGTCGATTTCGGTGAGCGCAGACAGGTACCCGACGGGGCTGGCAGCGTCAACCCGCAAGGCCCGGGAAGCCCAAGTGAATCGCCGGGTTCAGGCCTCGATCCGGACCAGCACGAGGCCCCGGGCCGGGGCCGTTGGACCGGCCGCGCGACGGTCCCGGGCGAGAAGGACGCGCCCGAGATCGGCCTCGGGCCGCTCCCCGCGGCCCACCTCGAGCAGGGTCCCGACGAGGCAGCGCACCATGTAACGCAGGAAGCCGTCTCCCTCGAACTCGAAGCGCACCTCGCCGCCGGGCTCGCCGTCGATCTCCACACGAAACAGGGTCCTCTCCGTGCCGCTCTCGTCCCCCCCGTCGCGCTCCCGGCGCCGGGACTCGAAGGAGGCGAAGTCATGGCGGCCGGTCAGCGCGGCGGCCGCCTGCCGCATGGCGCCGAGGTCGAGGGGCGCGCGCACCCAGGCATGCGTCCGCTCACGGAGCGGCGAGCGCACGGGGCCGTTCCAGACCCGGTAGCGGTAGAGCTTGCGGCGCGCGTCGCGCTGCGCGTTGTAGCCCGCGGGCACCTCGCGCGCCGAGCGCACGGCGAGATCGGGAGGCAGCACGGCGTTGAGCGCTCGCGCCAGGGTTGCTGCATCGAGCCGTGTCGCGAGCGGCACGCTCGCCACCTGCCCTTCCGCGTGCACGCCGGCGTCCGTGCGCCCGGCGGCGACCACCCGCACGGCCAACCCCGTAACGCGAAGCAGCGCCTCCTCGAACACGCCCTGCACCGTGCGCGCTCCGGGCGCCTGCGCCTGCCAGCCGGCGAAGTCCGTGCCGTCGTACTCGAGCACGAAGCAGAACGTCGGCACCGGCGGGCCTTCAGTCCCCGAGGCCGAAGCGCGCCTCCGCGAGCTTGACGCCGTTCACCGCGGCGAGGCGGAGCGTGTCGCCCGCGAGCCAGAGCAGCAGGCCCCGCTCGCAGGACGGATCGCGGCGCAGGCGTCCCACCAGCACCACGTCGCGGCCGGCGGTCGCGCGCGTGTTCGGGCCCTCGGCGTCGAGGTCCCAGAGCTCGACGCCCGGTGCCTTGGCCAGCAGCTCGCGCGCCTCGCGAGGATCGAGCGCCGCCTCCGTCTCGATCCAGAGCGTGGCCGCATCGCCGGCAAAGGTCGGCACACGCACGCTCGAGACCGCGACGCCGATACCGTCCCCGAGCAGACGCTTCAGATCGTGCGCGAGTGCGCGCTCGACGGCCGTGGCGCCGTCCTCCTCGACGTCGCCCACGGCAGGCAGGAGATCGAAGGCAACGGGCCGGCCGAAGTGCGGCGGCTCGGGAAGCTCCTGCTGGTTGAAGAGCGCGATCGTCTCGCTGGAGAGGGCCTCGATGCCGAGTCGGCCCGCACCGGAGACGGACGTCAGCACCGTCCCGAGCACCCGGCGCAGCCCTGCAGCGCGCAGAAGGGGTGCGAGCACCGGCGCCCAGGCGAGGGCAACACCGGCGGGTGTCGAAATCGCCGGCTGCCGGAGCGCCTCGGCCGGCGCCGCCACGTCGGCCACCAGCAGCGGCACGGCGGGCTGGGTCGCGAGCGCGCCCGAGAAATCGATGCACGGCACCGAGAGCTGCAGCGCGAGACGCAGGAGATCGAGCGAAGCGGCCGGCGGCGCGCACAGGAAGGCAAGATCGCAGCCCCGAAGGCGCGCCGGCTCGGTTCCCACCTCGTAGATCTCGCCCTGGAACTCGAGGCTCTCACCCCGCGAGCGCTCGGTCGCCAGCGGCACGATCGACGCCACCGGGAAGCGCCGCGCATCGAGCACCGAGAGCAGCTCGCCGCCCAGGCTACCGGTGGCCCCCGCCACGGCCACGCGCAGGGCGCGGCGCGGGCTCATCCCGGGCCCTGCAGCGCCGCCAGCACGCGATCCCCCATGGCCCTGCAGCCGAGGGTCGGGCGCGACTCGCCGGGCAGCACCAGATCGCCCGTCCGGTGGCCGGCGTCGAGCACCGCCGAGACTGCGTCGCGGATGGCCCGGCCCGCCTCGACGGCGCCGAGCGAGTGCTCGAGCAGCATCGCGGCAGAGAGGATCGCGGCGAGCGGGTTGGCGACGTCGCGTCCCGCGATGTCCGGCGCCGAGCCGTGCACCGGCTCGTAGAGCCCGAGCCCTCCGGCGCCGAGGCTCGCCGAGGGGAGCATGCCGAGCGAGCCCGTGATCATGGCCGCCTCGTCGGAGAGGATGTCTCCAAATAGGTTTTCGGTGAGGATCACGTCGAAGCGGCGCGGCTCCTTCACCAGCAGCATGGCGCAGGAGTCGACGAGCTGGTGCGCGAGCGTCACGTCGGGGTAGTCCTTCGCGATCTCGTCCACCACCTGCACCCAGAGCTGAGAGACCTCGAGCACGTTCTGCTTGTGCACGTGCGTCACGTGCCGGCGCCGGAGGCGAGCGGCCTCGAACGCCGTGCGTGCGATGCGCGCGATTTCGACCTCGTCGTAGACCATGGTGTTGCGGGCCTCTCGTCGCCCGTCGACGAGGGCGCGACCGCGGGGCTCGCCGAAGTAGAGGCCTCCCGTCAGCTCGCGCACCACCAGCAGATCGATGCCCTCGACGATCTCGGGCCGCAGCGGCGAGGCGTCCGCGAGCGCCGGGAACACCGTGGCAGGGCGCAGGTTCGCATAGAGCCCGAGCTCCTTGCGGATTCGCAGCAGGCCCTTTTCGGGCCGCCGGTCCACCGGCTGCGCATCCCATTTCGGCCCGCCCACCGCGCCGAGCAGCACGGCGCGAGAGGCGCGCGCCTTCTCCAGCACCGCATCCGCGAGCGGGGTCTCCCGCCGGTCGATGGAGATGCCGCCGATGAGCTCCTCCTCGAAGGCGAGCTTCAGCCCGAAGCGCGGGCCGACGGCCTCGAGCACGCGGCGCGCCTCGCTCGTCACCTCGGGGCCAATGCCGTCGCCCGGCAGCAGCAGGATGCGTTGCACCGAAACCCTCCCTCAGATGCCTCGCGGCTCGCTGCGCGCGTGCTGGCGCTTGTGCCACTCGAGCTTGTTGAGCGCGTGGACGTAGGCTTTGCCGCTCGCCACCAGGATGTCCGTATGCGCACCGTGGCCGATCACGCGCCGGCCGTCCTCGGCGAGCGTGACCGAGACCTCTCCGAGCGCGTCCATCCCGCCGGTGATGGCGTTCACCTGGAAGCGGATCAGCTCGCTCTTGGTCTCGGTGAGGGTCGCGATCGCCTTGAAGATGGCATCGACCGGCCCGACGCCGAGCTCCGTCGCCTTGCGCGCCGTGCCGTCGACCGAGAGCTCCACCGTGGCCGTGGGCGTCGCGAAGGTGCCGGCCACGATCGCAACGTCGCCCAGCACGAAGCGATCGTCGGTGGTGATCACGGCATCGGCGGCGATGGCCTCGAGATCCTCGTTGTAGACGACCTTCTTCTTATCGGCGAGGTCTTTGAAACGCGCGAACGCGGTTTCGAACGGCTCTCCCTCGAGCACGAAGCCGAGCTCGAGCATCCGGTCGCGGAAGGCGTGGCGCCCCGAGTGCTTGCCGAGCACGAGCTCGTTCGAGGGCCGGCCGATCGACTGAGGCGTCATGATCTCGTAGGTGATCGCCGCCTTCAGGACGCCGTCCTGATGGATTCCCGCCTCGTGCGCAAAGGCGTTGTCGCCGACGATCGCCTTGTTCGGCTGCACCGGAACGCCGATGATCGACGACAGCAGTCGGCTCGAAGGGTAGATCTCGGCGGTGCGGATGTTCGTGTCGAGACCCTTGAACACCTCGGGCCGCGTCTTCACGCTCATCACGCACTCTTCCATCGCGGTGTTGCCGGCACGCTCGCCGATGCCGTTCACGGTGCACTCGATCTGGCGCGCGCCGGCCAGCACCGCGGCCAGGCTGTTGGCCACCGCGAGGCCGAGGTCGTCGTGGCAGTGGACGCTCACGACGGCACGGTCGATCCCCGGCACGCTCGCGAGGAGGTGACGGATCAGCGCGGCGTACTCCTCCGGGGTCGTATAGCCGACCGTGTCGGGCACGTTGAGCGTCGAGGCCCCTGCCTCGAGGGCCACACGGAAGACGTCGACGAGATAGGCCCAGTCGGAGCGCGTCGCATCCTCGGCCGAGAACTCGACGTCGTCGACGTAGCCGCGCGCCTTTCGCACGGCGCGGTCCACCTCCTCCAGCACCCGCGCCCGGCTCATGCGGAGCTTGTGCTCGAGATGGATGTCGCTCGTCGCGATGAAGGTGTGGATCCGGGCGCGTGCGGCGCCCTCGAGGGCCCGTGCAGCCCGCTCGATGTCGGCATTCCCGGTGCGGGCGAGGCCGCAGACCTGCGTCTCGCGCAGATCGCAGGCGACTGCACGCACGGCCTCGAAGTCGCCCTCGCTGGCGATCGGGAAGCCGGCCTCGATCACGTCCACACCGAGGCGCTCGAGCTGGCGCGCGAGCGTCAGTTTCTCGGCGAGATTCATGCTGCAGCCCGGCGACTGCTCGCCGTCGCGCAGCGTGGTGTCGAAGATGCGGATGCGATCAGTGCTCATGCGACGCCTCCTCGATCCGCTCGGGGACCGCGGCCGTCTCGATCATCGGCAGCGGCTCGTCCTTCAGCCAGCGCCAGGCCCACTCGGCCGGTCCCGACAGCACGTAGGCCAGACCCACCGCGAAGAGCGTGACGCTCGGCTCGATCACGAGCAGCGTGAGCGCACAGACCAGGAAGACGAGCGTCCCGTAGGAATGGCGGAGATCGATCTCCTTGAAGCTGCGATACGGGACGGTGCTCACCATCATGAGGCCCACGGCGCCGGTTCCGATCGCCACCAGCCACGGCGGCGCGCTCCACGGGTAGGAGGCCTGCACGAAGTCCACGAACCACTGGGTCGAGGCGATCATGCCGGCCGCAGCCGGGCTCGGCAGGCCCTCGAAGCGCCCCTTGTAACGCGAGGTCGAAACGTTGAAGCGCGCGAGGCGCAGCGCCGCGCACGCGACGTAGAGGAAGGCCAGCACCCACCCGGCGCGGCCCATCAGGCGCAGGTCTCCCGCCGAGAAGGCGAGGATCGCCGGCGCGACGCCGAAAGAAACCACGTCGGCGAGCGAGTCGTACTCGCCGCCGAACTTGCTGGTGGCGTTGGTGAGCCGGGCCACGCGGCCGTCGAAGATGTCGAAGGCCATCGCCAGCACGATGCCCATGGCGGCGCGGTCGGGATCGCCGAGCGTCGCGTGGACGATGGTGTAGAAGCCGAAGAAGAGGTTCCCGGTCGTGAACAGATTCGGCAGCAGGTGCAGGCCGTGGCGACGCTCGCCCCGCGCCCGCCGCCGGCGGCGACGACGACCCTCGGCCGGGCCCTGCGACCACGAATCGCGCGCCGGGCCGCTCATCAGTTGCGCGAGCGGTCGACCAGTCGGTTCTCGGCCAGCCACGGCATCAGGCCTCGCAGCTTCGCGCCCACCTGCTCGAGCTGGTGAGCGGCCGCCTCGCGGCGAAGCGCGTCGAACTCCGGCCGGCCGACCCGGTTCTCCAGGATGAACTCCTTTGCGAACCGACCCGTCTGGATCTCGCGCAGGATCTCCTTCATCCGCGCCTTCGTGCCGGAGTCCACCACGCGCGGGCCGCGCGTCAGATCGCCGTACTCGGCGGTATTCGACACCGAATATCGCATGTTGGCCATGCCGGCCTCGTAGATGAGATCCACGATCAGCTTCACCTCGTGGATGCACTCGAAGTAGGCCATCTCGGGCGCGTAGCCGGCCTCGACGAGCGTCTCGTAGCCGGCGGTCATGAGGGCCGTGAGCCCGCCGCAGAGCACCGCCTGCTCGCCGAAGAGATCCGTCTCGGTCTCCTCGCGGAAGTTCGTCTCGATGATCCCCGCACGGCCCGCACCGAGCCCCTTCGCGTAGGCGAGCGCGATCTGGAGCGTGTCGCCCGACGGATCCGCATGCACCGCCACCAGCGCCGGCACGCCCCGCCCCTGCTCGTACTGGGCGCGCACCGTGTGGCCGGGCCCCTTGGGTGCCACCATGAAGACGTTCACGCCCTCGGCCGCCTTGATCTGCCCGAAATGGATGTTGAAGCCGTGCGCCACCGCCAGGTAGTTGCCGGGCTGGAGGTTCGCAGCGACCTCACGCGCGTAGATCTCGCCCATGGTCTCGTCGGGCAGCGTGAGCATCACGACGTCGGCTTCGCGGGCCGCCTGGTCCACCGCCGCGACGCGCAGGCCCGCGGCCTTCGCCTTCGCCACCGAGGGGGAGTCCTTGCGCAGGCCCACCACCACCGAGACTCCCGAGTGGTGCAGGTTCTGTGCATGGGCATGACCCTGACTGCCGTAGCCGATGATCGCCACGGTCTTTCCCCCGAGCCGGCCGAGATCGGCGTCCTTGTCGTAGAAGATGCGCAGTGCCATGACGGTTGCTCCTCGGCTCGGGTGTTTCGGGTTCGAACGGAAGGAATCAGGCGCCGCGCAGCATCGCGAGCGGACCCGTGCGGGTCATCTCGCGCAGGCCGAGCGGCTCCAGCAGGCGCGCGATGGCTTCGATCTTCTCGCGGGCGCCGGTCATCTCGATCACGAACGACTTCGGCCCCACGTCGACGATCTTGCCGCGGAAGATCTCGGCGATGCGCAGCACCTCGGCCCGCGCTTCGGGCGGAGGCGCCACCTTGAGCATCGCCATCTCGCGATCGACGAAGGTGCCG
>CAYOIG010000428.1:0-2367 GCA_964403915.1 uncultured Myxococcaceae bacterium | reverse complement strand
CTTCGACCGCACGGGTTTCGCCCTCGGGGCGGCGCGCATCCCGATGTTCCTGGCCAGCCTGTCCTTCATGCTGGCCTACGCCGTGGCGATCGTCCGCCACAAGCTGATCCTCGTCGACCGGCACGTGGGCCGCGGCATCGCGTACTACGTGGCGAGCACGGGCCTCGCGGCGGGCTTCGCGCTGGCGACGGCCTCCGCCGCGCTGCTGCCGCAGGTGCTCAACGTCTCGCTCTCGTGGCGCCAGGCGCTGCAGGTCGCGGCGATCGTGGGACTGTCGGTCATGCTGCTCCTGTGGCTGCGGGACCGCATCCAGCAGATGACGGACCGCCGGTTCTTCCGGGAGAAGTACCAGCTCGACAAGGCCCTCGAGCGGATGAACCGCGCGGTGGGGCACCTCGCCGACCCGCGGGCCCTCGGCGAGCGGATGCTCTCCTCCTGCCAGGACGTGCTCCGCACGGAGCGCGCCGTGCTCTACCTCCAGTCCGGACCCCCGCGGACGTACCGGCTGGTCGCGTCGGCGGACCGGCACGAGGCGCCGCTGCAGATGGTGCTGGACGAGCCGTGCGCGGCGGCGCTGGCGATCGGCGGCACGCTGCAGCGCGTCCCGCCCGAGTCGCGCGACGAACTCTCTCCCGTCCAGAAGCTGCTCGTCTCCCTCGAGGCCGACCTGATCCACGTGCTCGAGTCGGAGGGGGAACTCGTCGGCTTCGTCGCGCTGGGACACCGCGGCCGGGACGCCTCGTTCTCCGCGGAGGACCTGACCTTCCTGACGGCCCTCTGCCAGATCACCAACGTCGCGCTGCAGGGGGCCAAGGCGCACCAGCAGCTCTCGCGGCTGAACGAGGAGCTGCGGTCGAAGACGGAGCGGGTCGATTCGCAGCGGCGGCAGATCGCGATGCTCCAGGCGGAACTCGGCGGGCGGCAGGCGGCCGATTCGCCGGCGACGGAACCGGCCCCCGCGGCGGACTTCCGGCGCGACGCGGTCCGCGGCAGCAGTCCGGCCATCCAGGGCCTGCTGGACACGGTCCGCAAGGTGGCCACGAGCGAATCGACGGTCCTGCTCCGCGGAGAGAGCGGGACCGGCAAGGAGCTGCTGGCCCAGGTGCTGCACGACAACAGCCCGCGCCGCGCGGGACCGCTGGTCCGCGTGCACTGCGCCTCGCTCGCCCCGAGCCTGCTGGAGAGCGAACTGTTCGGGCACGTGAAGGGCTCGTTCACGGGAGCGCACCAGGACCGCGTCGGCCGGTTCGAGGCGGCCCACGGCGGCACCCTGTTCCTCGACGAGATCGGCGACATCTCGCTGGAGACGCAGGTCAAGCTGCTGCGCGTCCTCCAGGAGCGGTGCTTCGAGCCGGTCGGGTCGACGCACACGATCCGGGTCGACGTGCGGCTCGTCACGGGCACGCACCAGAACCTCGAGCGGCAGATCGCGGAGGGACGCTTCCGCGAGGACCTCTACTACCGGCTGAACGTCATCAGCCTCACGCTGCCTCCGCTGCGGGAACGGGACGACGACGTGCTCGAACTGGCCGTCTTCTTCCTGACGCGTGCGGCGGAGCGGGTCGGCAAGCGAGTCTCGGGTTTCGACGAGGAGGCCCTCCGCGTGCTGGAGCGCTACGACTGGCCGGGCAACGTCCGCGAGCTGCAGAACGTGGTCGAACGAGCGGTCGTGCTCGCGGAAGAGGGCCGGATCACGCTGCGGGACCTGCCCGCGGAGATCGTCCGGGCCGGCGCCGAGGCAGCCCCGCGCGGCGGAGCCCCGTCGAGCGTCGCGGGACGATCGTTCGTGCTCCCGCATGCGGCCGCGCGGCGGATCGAAGCGGACGACCGGACGGAGTCGGCCGCAGGGACTTCGGCGGCGGACCGGGCGGCCGAGCGGCGGTTGCTGCTCGACGCGCTGCGCCGCTGCGGCGGGAACAAGGCGAGTGCGGCGCGCCTGCTGGGCATGCCGCGCAGCACCTACTTCAGCAAGCTCCGCAAGCACGGTCTGGACGCGTGAGTCGCGCGGGACGGACTGCCCGCATCGTCCCGCGGCGACCGACCGATCCGTATCGTCACGCCCACGGGGGCGGGGCGATGTCGGCATGCGGCGTGTCGAGCTTCTCGAGCACGAGGCGGCGGGTGGTCTCGGCGACGTCCGGCCAGAGCGAGGCCCGGCCGGGAAAGACGCACAGCAGGTTCTCGATCGCCGGCCGTTCGTGGGCGTGGTCGACGACGCTGGGGTAGGGAGCGCGCCCCGGTTCGATCTGGTCCGGCTGCAGGGCCTGCACCGTCGTCCCGGCCCACTCGTGGATCTCGTGCCGCGCGCGGACCAGCTTCGGAAAGAAGGTCTCGATCCGCTGCCAGAGCAGGTGCAGTTCCTGCGGG
>CAYOIG010000427.1:0-2792 GCA_964403915.1 uncultured Myxococcaceae bacterium | reverse complement strand
CCCGGATGGCCGGGATTGAGCCAGGCCTGCCAGCCGGTGTCGTGGGCCCGCGCGAAGTCCCAGTCGGGCTGGTTGCCGTGGAAGCGGTTTCCGGTGGCGCTCTTCATGTACGCGGCCGGGTCGAGGCTGGCGAAGCGAGGCAGCCAGGCGTTCACGCAGTTGCCCCCGAACATGGGCATCACGTGCACGCCGAGCCGGCGCGCGCCGTCGCAGAGCGCGGCAAAGCCGGCCTCGCCGCCGAGGCGTGGCTCGGGGCGGTAGTCGCCGTATTGCCAGTAGTAGCGACCCTCCCAGCCCGGGAGATACGCAATAATGTGATGCCCCTCCATGCGTTCGGCCACGAAACGGATCGCGTCGAGCATGCCGGCGTAGTCGAGAAAGACGCGGCCCGTCCAGTGCATGCCGTGCAGCGTGAGGGCGAGCCGCAGATCGTGCGCGAAGGGCGGAACGTCGGTTCGCTCGCGCCAGGGCACGAGCCCCGCGCGCACCGTGAGAAAGCGCAGGTGGTCCGCCTCGAAGGCCTCGCGATCGATGCCCCGCCCGAGCACCAGCGGCGGGGCTTCGAGCTCCCGGTCGGGGCGCGTCGCGTCCGCCTCGAGGATGCACTCAAGAACGCCCTGCCCTGCGCGCGGCCCCAGCTTCTCGCTCGCCAGCGCGAAGCGCTTCTCGCGCACCCGCTCGTCCTCGGCCCGAACGCCGAGCAGCGCATCGCCCGAACGCACGAAGAGCAGCGGCGTCGCAAGGCGGTTGGGATACGCGAAGATCTCGCCGAGGCCTCCGACCGGCCGCGCTCCCGAATCGTCCACCCATTGCAGCGGCGCCGAGAGGCCCCGCAGCAGCAGCTTGATGCAACGCACGGGCTCCGGTCCCTTGCCCTTCATCTGCACGCGCACCTGCCCGGGCTTGCCGGGCGTCACTCGCAGGATCGCCGCGCCCGCAGCGCGCACCTGCCCGCCCGCCGCCATGAGCCCGGCGGCGCGCACCACGAAGACGCCATCCTCCATCCTCGCGCTCGTCCGGGACGCATCGAGGCCGTACACGTTCTCGCGCGTCACCAGCTGCAGCGAGAAGACGAAGCCATGGGCCTCGAAGACGGGATCCTGGAGGTCGAAGCTCGCGAAGTGCATCGAGGCCGATCGTATCACCCGACCGTCGCGTTCTCCTCCGCCGGCTCGTGATGGCGAAACTGCGCCAGGAGCAGCAGGTCGTAGGTGACCTTGAGCGCGCCCCCCACGAGCAGCGGCCAGCCGAAGCTCGAATGCGCGAGCAGCCAGCCCGAGAGCAGCGGCGCGAGGCCGCCGCCGAGGCTGCGCGGCACGTTCGTCACGCTCGCAGCCGCCGCGCGCTCCTCGGGCGGCACCACGGCCATCACGTACGCCTGCCGCGCCGGAACGTCCATCGACGAGAGCGCCATGCGCAGAAAGAGGAAGCCGAGCGCGAGGGGGGCCGTCGGCATCAGCGCCGCCAGCATCAGGAAGACGTTCGCCGGCACGTGGGTGTAGACCATGGTGCGAACGAGACCGATGCGCCGGGCGAGGTGCGGCGAGACGAGCTGCGAGAGGCCGCCGAGCAGGCTCGTCACGAAGAAGACCTGCGCCGCATCCGCCAGCGAGAAGTCGAAACGCTGGAAGAGCCAGAGCGCCAGCAGCGACTGCACGACGAAGCCGCCGCCGAAAGAGTCGAGCGTGAAGAGGGCCGAGAGCCGCAGCACCACGGAGCGCGAGCGCTCGAGGGGCCGGCGCGGTGCGGCCTCGGCCGCTGCATCCGCCGCTCGTCCGAGACCGAGGTAGAGAACGGCGATCACCACGGCGATGCCCGCATAGACGTAGAACGCGAAGCGCAGTGCCTCGATCTGCGAGACGTTCGCCGTGCGCGCCAGCAGCTCCGGGAAGGCGCTCGCGAGCGAGCCGACCGCGGCGAGAAGAGCGCCCGCCACGTTGTAACGGGCGTAGAGCGCGGTGCGATCGGCCGCAGCGACGCTCGTCGCGAGCAGGGACTGCTCGAGCGGGAGAAAGATGCTGACGTCGCCGACGGAAGGGTTGAGGGTCCCCACGAAGGCGATCGCGAGCAGGGGCCAGAAGTCCGTCACGTGGGCGAAGCCGAGCCCCGTGGCGAGCATCAGCAGCGTCGTCGCCAGCAGCGTGGTGCGTGCCGAGAGGCGGTGCGCCGCGAGGCCCACGCCGAGGGTGAGCACCGCCGATCCCAGCAGCGTGGCCGTGGCGACGGCGCCGACCTCGAGCGGCGAGAAGCCGAGCGCAATGAGATACGCCGGCAGAACCACGCTGACCACGCCGTCCGCGAAGCCGCGGAGGGCGCGCGCGCAGACCAGGCGCGGCGCGTCGCGGCTGGCACTCGCGGGCAGGATCACTTTGGTAGGGTATCCCGCCATGAGCCTCTTCGACGATCCGGCGCGTATCGATCTCAGCCTCGACTCCCGCTCCGTCTCCTTCGAGAACCCCACCGGCGCCCGCGGCGCCGGGGGCAGCGCGGCGGCCGGTCGCAAGGGAGCCCCCGCGCGGCAGCTCGCGCCGGGCGAGAAGGTCGTGCTCGCCGATCTCGCCGGCCCGGGGCGGCTGCGGCATTGGTGGATGACGTTCCCGCCCGCGCCGCCGGAGGTGATGCGCGCGCTGGTGCTCGAGGTCTTCTACGACGGCGCCGCCGAGCCGAGCGTCTCCGTCCCCTGCCTCGACTTCTTCGGCTTTCCGCACGGCCGGCCCGCGCCCTATGCCTGCGCCCTCGTGGCCGCCCAGGAGGGCCGCGGCTTCAACTCCTGGATTCCGATGCCCTTCCAC
>CAYOIG010000426.1:0-3201 GCA_964403915.1 uncultured Myxococcaceae bacterium | reverse complement strand
GCCAGATCGAGGAGCTCGCGCGCGCGGTTTCCGAGCATCTCCTCCAGCGGCCCGGGACCGAGGGCGAGGGCCTCGCCCACCGTCCGCGCGCCGGCCGCGGCCAGGCGAAGCAATGCATTCGGGCCGATGAACGGAAGCTGGCCGAGACCGAGGGGAGCCAGGAACTCGGCCTCCTCACCCGGGCGGACCCTCCGCACGCCCGCCTCCCCGGCCTCGCTCGCGGCCAGCATGGCAAGCCTTCGCACGGGGGCGATGCCGACCCGAAGCGGAAGGCCGGGCCCCTTGCGGGCCGCCTCGCAGAGCGCGCTGGCCACGCTCTCGGCCTGCTCCGCGTTCTCGGTGGCATCGAGGAAGACGGCCTCGAGGCCGTCGGGCTCGAGGGCATCCGTCACCTGCCGCAGGCAGGCGCGCAGGCGCACCGCCGCCTCGCGGTAGAAGGGCATGCGCGTGCGCAGGGCCCGCGCCCGCGGGCAGCGCTCGAGGGCATCGACGACGGGCATGCCGGGCCGAACGCCCGTTGCGAGGGCATCGGGCGTCGCCGCCTGCACGAGGCCGCGCTTGCGCGGATCTCCGCCCACGATCACGGGCCGCTGCGCCAGGGCAGGGTCCGCTGCCCGCTCGACGGCGGCATAGAAGCCGGGCACCTCGGCGTAGAGCAGCGTTCGGGTCATGGCTGCGGAGGCGGCACGGCCTCACACAGGACGACCGCCAGCGCATGGGTGCGGCTTCTGGAGAGGGCCAGGTGCAGGCGCACAGCGCCCTTCGCCGCGGCGATCTCGGCCACGCGGCCCTGCAGCCGCAGCGCCGGGGCCTCGCCTTCTGCGCTGCCGACCACCTCGATGTCGGCCCAGCGAACGCCGTGCGCCCAGCCCGTGCCGACCGCCTTCATGAGGGCCTCCTTGGCGGCAAAGCGCAGCGCGAAGTGCGGCGCGGCCCGCGCGAAGCCCTCGCAGGCCGCACGCTCGTGCAGCGTGAACACGCGCGCGGCGAAGCGGCCCCCATGGCGCGCGAGCGCCCGGTCCACGCGCGCGATCTCGATCACGTCGATGCCGCTGCCGACGATCACGACTCCCCCGTACGCCAAGGCTAGTGCAGCCGCGGCGCGCCGGGGCCTTTCGCCGGGCGGCTCCCGGGGCATTCGGCCTCAGACGGCCGCTTGCGTCCATCCGCGCCGCCGCGCCGCGTCTTGGTTCCGTCCGCTCCGTCCGGTACCCTGCGCGGGCTCAAATCCCGGAGGAGAACTGTCCATGCGCGTCGGCATCAACGGCTTTGGCCGCATCGGGCGCCTCGCCCTGCGCGCGGCCCGCGGCACCGCCCTCGAGTTCGTCGGCATCAACGACCTGACGGACGCCAAGACCCTCGCTCACCTGCTCAAGTGGGATTCGGTGCACGGTCCCTTCCCGGGGCAGGTCGAGGCCGCCGAGAACGCGATCGTCGTCGATGGCAAGCGCATCCCGGTGACGGCCGAGAAGGATCCCGCGAAGCTGCCGTGGAAGGAGCTCGGCGCGAAGGTCGTGATCGAATCGACGGGGCACTTCACCTCGCGCGAGGGCGCGGCGAAGCATCTCACGGCCGGCGCCGAGCGCGTGCTGATCTCGGCGCCCGCGACCGACCCCGACGTCACCATCGTGCTCGGCGTCAACACGGGTGCCTACGATCCGGCGAAGCACAAGATCGTGTCGAACGCCTCGTGCACCACGAACTGCCTGGGACCGATCGCCAAGGTGCTGCACGACTCGTTCGGTCTCGTGCGCGGCTGGATGACGACGATCCACGCCTACACCAACGACCAGGTGACCCTCGACTTCCCGCACAAGGATCTTCGCCGCGCGCGCGCGGCGGGCATCTCCATGATTCCGACGAGCACTGGAGCCGCCAAGGCCATCGGCCTCGTGCTGCCGGAGCTGGCGGGCAAGCTCGACGGCTACGCCATGCGCGTGCCGACCTCGGACGTCTCGGTGGTGGATCTCTCCGTCGAGCTCTCGAAGCCGACCGACGCCAAGGCCATCAATGCCGCCATGAAGGCCGCCGCGGACGGCCCGATGAAGGGCATCCTGCAGTACTGCGACGAGCCCCTGGTCTCGATCGACTTCCGCGGCAACCCGAACTCCTCGATCCTCGACGCGGCCAGCACGAAGGTGATGGGCGGCAACTTCGCCAAGATCCTCTCCTGGTACGACAACGAGTGGGGCTACTCGAAGCGCGTGGTCGATCTCGCGCTCCTGCTCGGGAAGTAGCGCCGTGGCGGTACGCGACCTCTCGTCGCTGCTCGCGGAGCCGGGAGGCGTCGCGGGCAAGCGCGTCTTCGTGCGGGCCGACCTGAACGTCCCCGTGAAGGGCGGCGTGGTGGGCGACGACACGCGCATCCGCGCCTCGCTGCCCACGCTGCGCCGCCTCTGCGACGCAGGGGCCCGCGTGGTGCTGGCCTCGCACCTCGGGCGGCCGAAGGGCAAGCCCGACCCGGCCGCATCGCTGCGGCCCGTGGCCGCGCGCCTCGCTGAGCTGCTCGGCCGCCCGGTGAGCTTCGCCGAGGACTGCATCGGCGAGAGCGCCGAACGCGCGGTGGCGGCCGTGCCCGAAGGCGGCGTCTGCCTGCTCGAGAACCTGCGCTACCACGCCGGCGAGGAGAAGAACGACCCGGCCTTCGCACAGGCCCTCGCGCGCCTCGCCGACGCCTACGTGAACGACGCCTTCGGAACGGCCCACCGCGCCCACGCCTCGACGGCGGGCATGGTCTCGCTCGTGCCGCGGCGTGCAGCGGGCGACCTCATGAACACCGAGCTCGCGCACCTGCGCGTGGTGCTGGAGCCGCGCCGTCCGCTGCTGTGCCTGCTCGGCGGTGCCAAGGTCTCGGACAAGCTGGCCGTGCTCGAGGCCCTGGCGAAGCGGGCCGACGTGCTCGCCGTGGGCGGCGCCATGGCCTACACGTTTCTGCGTAGCCTCGGCGAGCCCACCGGCACTTCTCTCGTCGAGGCCGACCGGATGACGGATGCCGGGCGCGTGCTGGCCGCGGCGAAGGCCGCGGGCCATCGCGTGCTGCTCCCCGTCGATCACGTGGTGGCGGAGAAGCTCGAGGCGGGCGCTCCGACCCGGATCGTGAAGCAGATCCCCGACGGCTGGCTGGGTGTCGACATCGGCCCCGAGACCGCAGCGCTCTACGCGGCCGAGGCCTCCCGCGCGGGAACGATCTTCTGGAACGGC
>CAYOIG010000425.1:0-2580 GCA_964403915.1 uncultured Myxococcaceae bacterium | reverse complement strand
GATCCGGTTGGCTACCCGTCCGAGTTCTGGAAGAAGCTCTCGGAGCTGGGGCTTCCCGGTCTGCTGCTGCCGGAGGCTCACGGTGGCGCCGGCCAGACGATGGTCGAGGCTGCGGTCGTCTACGAGGAGCTCGGACGCTCGCTCAGTCCTTCGCCCCACTTCCCGAGCTGCGTGCTCGGCGCCGGCGCGCTGCTCGCGGCCGGAAGCCGGGAGCAGCAGGCCGAGTGGCTGCCGCAGATCGCCTCGGGGGAGGCGATCCTCTCGCCTGCCTGGCTCGAGCCGCGACGGGGCTTCGGGCCGCGGGGAGTCCAGCTCGCGGCGAGAGCCGAGGGGGGCGAGTTCCGGCTCTCGGGGACCAAGGACCACGTTGCGTTCGCGCGGGCGGCCACGCGCCTCCTGGTGCTGGCACGGACCGGGCCCGCGGACCCGGCCGTCGACCTCTTCCTCGTCGATCCGGCGGCGGCCGGCGTCTCGATGCAGCAGCAGCGCAGCCTCTCCGGAGATACGCAGTATCGTGTCACGTTCTCCGACGTGCGCGTGCCCGCTTCCGCACGGATCGGCGGCGCAGGTTCCGGCTGGCAAACGTGGGAGTCGGTGATGCAGGACGGCATCATCCTGCTCGCGGCGCAGGCCATGGGCGGCGTCGAGCGGGCGCTCGAGATCACCGTGGCCTACGCGAAGGAGCGCGTGCAGTTCGACCGGCCGCTCGGCGCGTTCCAGGCCATTTCCCACTATCTCGCGGATGCTGCGACGCTCGTCGACGGCGGCCGGACGCTGGTCTGGGAGGCGGCCTCGGCGCGCGCGGCCGGCAAGCCCATCGAGCGACTCGCGCCGATGGCGAAGCTCTTTGCCTGTCAGACCTTCCGGGACGTCACCGCCATGTGTCAGCAGGTTTTCGGCGGCTACGGCTTCACGATCGAGTACGACATCCAGCTCTACTTCCGGCGCGCGAAGCAGCTGCAGATGACCTGGTGGGACGGGCGAGCCCTCGAGGATCGCATCGCCGCATCGGTGCTCGATGGAGAATCGGGCTACCGGGGCTCGACGCTCACGCCGGCGTGAGGCGGGCCGGGCGATTGCAGGAAACGGAACGGAACGTGTAGTTTCGGAATGCGGGCCGCCCCGGCGTTGGCCGGGCCGGACATCGGCGGAGCGGGCCGTGAGCGCAGACGGGAAGACGAAGGGCGGTGGTCGCGGGCAAGGGCGCCGGAGGGCGGCTCCCGGCGGGCGCTCTCCTCGCGCGGGCGCGGACGGCCCCGGCGCAGGTCGTCCGCGGAGCGAGGAGGCCCACCAGGCCATTCTCGATGCGACGCTCGCGCTGCTCTCCGAGCAGGGCTACTCGGCCCTCACGGTCGAAGGGGTCGCGACGCGCGCGGGTGTCGGGAAGGCCACGATCTACCGCCGCTGGCCCTCCAAGCTCCCGCTCGTGGTGGAGGCCTTCGGCGGCCTGCCGGCCTTCGAGGAGGTCGACACGGGCAACCTGGTCGGCGACCTCGGCCTCATGCTGCGCAACTATCTCGAGCAGTTCAACGCCACGCCCCTCGCGGCGGTTCTGCCGAGCCTGGTGGGGGAGAGGCTGCACAACCCCGAGTTCGCCGAAGTGATCGATCCACTGCTGCGCAATCGCCGTCAGCCGCTGCGCAGGGCGCTCGAGCGCGCGGTTGCACGCGGCGAGATCTCGCCGGAGGTCGACCTCGATCTCGCCGCAGATCTCATCGTCGGCCCGATCGGCGTCCGCCTCTTCTTCACGGGGCGCCGCGTCGGTCCGAAGATGGCGCTGCCCATGATCCAGCTCGCGCTGCGGGGGATCGCGCCCGGCCTGTCTTCGGAGCCGGCCTCGTCCTGAGAGCGCCGGCCGGGCCTCGGGCCTGTGCGGCTACGGCCTCTTCCAGAAGCCGTCGAAGGCGCCGCAGCCGAGGCGCGGAAGAGGCTCGGCGGGCAGAGCGGCCGCCCCGTCGACGGGTGCCGCTTTGCCGCCGACGAAGCTCCGGTCGAGCTTGCCGTCGTTGTTGGCATCCTCGTCCTGACGTGTGAGCTGGCCGCCGGCAAAGCTCTGGATCACGTCGACGCGGCCATCCCCGTTGGTATCGGCCTCGAGCTTCACGCGCTCGCCGCCGGCATAGGTCTCGCGCTGGTCCGCGCGACCCTTGCCCTTCGTGTCGAGGAGCACCGTGGTGACCACGCCGCCCTCGACCTCGGCCTGTGCGTCGAGGCTGCCATTGGCGTCGGTGTCGAGGCATTGCCGGACCACCTGGCCCGTCGCATCGAGGAAGAGCTTCTTGTCGGGCTTCGGGCCGGCCGAGGCGACCTCCTGCGCGACGGCGCGGCCCTCTGCGTCGAGCAGCAGCAGCACGTCGGGCTGGCCCGTGCCCTTCGTGTCCTGGGCCTGGCGCACGGGCTTCCCGTTCTCGAAGAAGGTGAAGGTATCCCGCTGGCCGTCGCCGTTCTTGTCCTCCTCGAGCCGGGCGACCGCGCCGGAGGCGTCGAGCACGGTCCACGAATCGGTGCGGCCGTCGCCATTCGCATCGCTTTCCTGCACCTGCACGCCGCCCTCGCCGGCAGCGCTCCGCCGGTCGATGC
>CAYOIG010000424.1:0-1792 GCA_964403915.1 uncultured Myxococcaceae bacterium | reverse complement strand
CGACCGGGTGGGTGAGGCGCTCGCAGGCTCGGGCATCGCGCTCGCCGCGCAGGACTGCCACGCCGAGCGCTTCGGCGCCTTCACGGGCGAGATCTCGGCCACGATGCTCGCCGACCTCGGCTGCACCTACGCCATCGTGGGCCACAGCGAGCGCCGAGCCCTCTGCGGCGAGACGGACGCCGAGGTCGCGGGCAAGGCGGCAACGCTCTTGCACCACGGCATCCGCCCGATCGTCTGCGTCGGCGAGTCGCTCGCCGAGCGCGAGGAAGGCCGCGCCCTCGCGCGCGTGGGCGAGCAGGTCGAGAAGAGCCTCGCCAGCGTGCCGGCCGAGAAGGCCAGCGAGCTCGTCGTGGCCTACGAGCCCGTCTGGGCCATCGGAACCGGCCGCACGGCGAGCCCCCAGGACGCGCAGGAGATGCACGCCTTCATCCGGGAGTGCCTCGCCAAGCGTTTCGGCGACGGAGCCCGCAGCATCCGCATCCAGTACGGCGGCTCGGTCAAGCCCGACAACGTGTACGCTCTGATGGCGCAGCCCGACGTGGACGGCGCGCTCGTGGGCGGGGCCAGCCTCGAGCCCGCGAGCTTCGCCAAGATCGTTTGCTTCGGGCCGCCGGAGGAGTCGAAGTGACGCTGTTTCTCACCGTGGTGCACGTGCTCGTGTGCTTCATCCTGATCGCAGCCGTGCTGCTGCAGCGAGGCAAGGGCGCGGAGATCGGCGCCGTCTTCGGCGGCGGCGGCAGCTCCACCGTCTTCGGCAGCCGCGGGGCGGGCAACTTCCTGAGCCGGCTCACGACCGGAGCGGCGGTGATCTTCTTCGCCACCAGCCTCACGCTCGCGATCCTCGGCTCGGGCCATCGCGGCAGCGTCTTCGGCGAGAGTCCGCCGGCGGCGCCCGCGGAGGCGCCGGCCGGAGGCGGCTTCGAGGAGGTGGCGCCGAAGGCGCAGCCGGCCGAGCCCGGCGCTGCGGCGCCGGCAGAGCCCGCCCCGGCCACGGCCGCCAGCGCGGAGGCCGCTCCGGCCCCCGCCGCGGAGGCAAAGCCTGCGGAGCCGGCGCCGAAAGCCGAGAAGGCCGTTCCCGCGGAGAAGCCCGCGGCAAAGCCGAAGAAGACACCCACGCGCTGACGGGCGCCTTCGCACGGGGCCTCCCTTCCCCGCCGCGCCGGTGTCCGGTACTTTCTCGCGCGCTTCGTTCGTTCGTGCGGCAGTGGCGGAATTGGTAGACGCACCAGCTTGAGGGGCTGGCGGCCGCAAGGTCGTGGAGGTTCGAGTCCTCTCTGCCGCACCACGCATCCTGGATCGCGAGCCCTGGCACGCGCCGTCGCCTCTCTCCAGCGGCTGCGCGGAGCGCCCGTTACGAGGGGCGAGCTCCGACGCGCGTCTCGAACGGATCTTCGATCGGCCCGGTCTCCTTGCTCCCCTCCGCGAGGGCGGCCAGCGACTCCGACGCCTCGTACCACCTTCCCCGCTTCTCTCCCCTCGAAATCAGGAGCTGCTCGTCCACCAGCAGCTTGAGATCACGCGTCGCCACGTTCTCCGAGACCTCGGCCGCGAGGCGATAGGTCGAGTTCCGCACGCGGTACCCCATGGCCGCGTTCACGAGATCCTGAACCGCGCGCTCGGGGAGGCGCCTGCGCAGGACCTGTCGCTCTACGGCCTCCCACACGCGGCTCCAATGTCGGAGACGCCGGTTGAGCGTCATCACCTGCCGGTAGTGCGCCGTCAGGCAGAGCCGGATCCATGGCCTGGCGTCGTTCTCCGGATGCCAGGCCCCACCGCCCACCTTCGCGAGCAC
>CAYOIG010000423.1:0-1950 GCA_964403915.1 uncultured Myxococcaceae bacterium | reverse complement strand
GACTTCCCAAAGCTCTCGGTCGCACTCGAGACCGCTGCGCGGCGCTGACGCCGCGTTCCGCGGGCCGATATCGTGGCATCCCTGAAGGAGAAAGAGCATGGCCGCGCTCACGCTCGTGATCGGCAACAAGAACTATTCGTCGTGGTCGATGCGTCCATGGCTGGCGCTGCGCGCGGCAGGACTTCCATTCGAGGAGGTCCTGATCCGGCTGTACACGCCGGCGTCGAAGGCTGAGATTCTGCGCTGGTCACCGAGCGGCTTCGTGCCGGCGCTGGTCGAGGACGAAACCGTCGTCTGGGATTCACTGGCGATCTGCGAGCGTGCGGCCGAGCTCGCGCCGGCGGCCGGTCTGTGGCCCGCTGCGGCGGCTGCGCGGAGCGTCGCACGCTCCGTGAGCGCCGAGATGCACGCCGGCTTCCTCGCGCTCCGCACGCGCTGTCCCTGCAATCTGCGGCTTCGAGCGCAGCGCGATCTCACCCCGGAGGTCGAGGCGGACGTTGCTCGCATCCTCGCCCTCTGGCGAAGCTGTCGCGACCGCTTCGGCGGTGGCGGCGACTTCCTCTTCGGCCGGTTCGGGATCGCCGATGCCATGTACGCGCCGGTGGTGACGCGCTTCCGGAGCTGGGGCATTCCGATCCCCGACGCCGTCGCGCGCCGCTACGTCGACGCCGTGCTGGCCTGGCCCGACTTCCGGGAGTGGGAGGAGGCCGCGCTTCTCGAGAACGAGCGGATCGCGGCGTCGGAGCCGTAGCGGGCGAGGCCGCGCCGCGGGCGGTGGGCACGGGCCCGGCTGCGGGCAGTGCCGATCAGTGCCGCCCGGCGCGCGTCGGGAAGCCGGCCTCGAGGCGCAGCGGGAAGCTGGTGTCGGCATCCTGGAGCCCGACGCCGTCGAGGTGCAGGCGGGTCTCGAGAGGGCCGAGCCAGAACAGCAGCCAGCTCGCGAGCGGGGAGAGGCGCAGGCGCGCGAGCGCCGTCTCGCCGCGGGCCACGTCGGCGTGTCCTAGACCGATCCGATGCGGCAGCCCCGGCAGCACGCGACCATCCGCCAGCGCGAGCAGGTCGAGCGAGAGCTCTGCCCGGCAGCGGGGCGTCGCTGCGGAAGGGCGACAGCGCAGCGGCAGATCGACGGTCCGCGGCCCGGTGCGAACCAGGCCCGTCTCGAGATCGAGGCGTGAGCGGAATCCGAGCCCCCGCGATTCGAGCAGCTCCCGCATCCGCGTCGGGCGTGCGGTGATGATGCCGTCCACGCCGTCTGCGAGCAGGCGCTCGTACATCGCCTCGTTCTCGATCGGATCGTCGAGGAAGACATAGACCGCGAGGCCGATGGCGTGCGCATCCGCCGTGAACTGCGGCGTGCTCACCGTGAGGCCGAAGTAGTCGGGCGGGATCTGGAAGGCGACGTGGCCCTGCGGCGGCTTGCGATTGAAGTAGAAGTCGGCCGCCTCGCGCAGCGCCGGCGTGGTGTGGATCTCCGGTGCGCGTGCCTTGAACGCGGTGATCAGCCCCTCGTCGAAGGAGGCGATCAGGACATCGTCCGCGCGTCCGAACTCTCGGAGCAGGTCCGCGAGGGCGACGGCCGTCGGAAGGTCGCCGGGCGACTCTCCCTTGATCTCGAGGCTGAGCAGCGCGTCCGGGAAGGCCTCCAGAACCTCGCGGATCGTCGCCACGCGGAAGTCGTTCGCCTCGAAGCCCGGGGGCGGCGGACGCTGCCCGGTCGCGATGCCACGGAGCGGAAACGTCTCGCTTCCGTAGCGGGCGCAGTTCGTCGTGCAGCGGAAGTCATGGGCGTTGTCGAGGCGCTTCACCTCCTCGAGCGTCATGTCGAGCCAGCGCCCCGTGCCATTGGTCACGCGGTCGGCCGTCTCGTCGTGGGTCATGATGAGCGCGCCGTCCTTCGTGCGCCGAACGTCGAGCTCGAGCACGTTCACGCCGCCCGCGAGAGCGAGCTTC
>CAYOIG010000422.1:0-4538 GCA_964403915.1 uncultured Myxococcaceae bacterium | reverse complement strand
GCGCAGAATCCCGCTTCGCTGCTCGGCAAGATGCTGCGCATCGACGTGCGTTCGCCAGGTGGTTATGCCGTGCCGGCCTCGAATCCGTTCTTCGGCCGCGCGGGTGTTCGCGGCGAGATCTGGGCCCTCGGCCTGCGCAACCCGTTTCGCTGGGCCTTCGACCGCGAGACGGGCGATCTCTGGATCGGCGACGTCGGGCAGGGCCAGCGCGAAGAGGTGGACTTCGAGCGCGCGAACGGAACGGGCGGCCTCAACTACGGCTGGGACGTGATGGAAGGGAGCTCGTGCAACGGCACCGACCCGGCACCCTCGCCCCCCTGCCACTCGGCGCTCCTCACGCCGCCGGTGCACGAGTATCCGCACGACGACCGCTGCGCGATCGTGGGCGGGACGGTCTATCGCGGCGTGATCCCCGAGCTGCGCGGCCGCTATCTCTTCGGTGACTACTGCAACGGGAGCTTCTTCTCTCTCGACCCGGCCACGCTCGGCGTCGAGAACCTCACGGGGCCGCTGATCCAGGCCTCCCGCGACCACCAGCTCTCGAGCCTCGCCGAAGACGGCTTCGGCGAGCTCTACGTCACCAACCTCGGCGGCTCGCTGTATCGCATCCGCTCGACGCTTCCAGACCGCGATCACGACGGCGTTCCCGATCATGCCGACAACTGCGTCGACGAGCCGAACGGACCCATCGTGCGCGATCCGGGCGGCAACGTACAGCTCGACTCGGACGAAGACGGCTACGGCAACCTCTGCGACCCGGATCTCGACGGCAACGGCAGCGTGAACTTCGTGGATCTCTCCCGCATGAAGCAGGTCTTCTTCGGACGCGGCGGCGCCGCCGATCTCGACGGCAACGGCGCCGTCAACTTCGGCGATCTCGCGCGCCTGAAGGCCGCGTTCTTCGGAGCGCCCGGACCGTCGGGACTACGCCCGTAGAGCGTCCCGCACGGAGCCTACGCCGGGCGTTGCCAGCGCAGGCGATCGAAGCGGGCGAAGTCGTTGTCGTAGCTGACGAGCGTTGCGCCGTGCTCGATCGCAAGGGCCGCGAGATGGGTGTCCGTCGTGAGATTGCCGGCCGATCCGACCTCCAGCAGCAAGCGCCGGACCTGGAGCCAGTGCTCGGGGCCGGGCTGAACGATGCGAACCGGGGGGTAGCCGAGGAGCTGATTCACGCTCTCGCAAGCGCGCTCCACCGAAACGGGAAGCGTGACCGCACGCGGATTCGTCGCGATCCGGACGAAGGCCAGGATCACGACCCAGGGCAGGCCGATCGTCTCGTCCCCCGAGAGCGCGGACTCCAGCCAGCCTCTCGCCTCTGCGTGCAGCGGGGCAGAGGCACTGTAGGCGTGCAGAAGCACGTTGACGTCGACGATCTTCACTTGCGCAGGGCCATCTTCCGGAGGACTTCATCGTCCTCGAGCTGGTCTGCCACGTGGAGCGCTCTGTCGAGGTCGATCCTGGGCGCCCCCATGTCGAGAGGCTGGATGCGGACCGGCCTGCGTCTGGGCTTGCCGGCCTCGAGGCCCGCGCGCAGGGCGCGGTTCAGGAGCTGCGCGAGCGATATCCCCTCCGCGCGAGCCTGCTCCTTGAGCTGCGCCAGCAGGTCGGAGTCGATCCGTACGGTGGTACGCATGGCGGCATCATAGCATCACCCTTCATGATGCCACGGCATCATCCATTTTCAGAATCCGAGGGCGAGGAGGGGCGCGGGCCGCGGCCGCAGTTCAATTACGATACGGACCGTACTATTATGCGCACACGAGGGGGCTCCCGATGACCGCGCAGGGCTGGGACCACACGATCGACTGGCTGGTCGTCGGATCGGGTGCGGGCGCGATGACGTCCGCGCTCGTCGCGCACGACCTCGGCGCGACGACGCTGCTTCTCGAGAAGGGGCCCGTCTACGGCGGATCGTCCGCGATGAGCGGCGGCGGGCTGTGGATTCCGAACAACCACCTCATGGCCGGCGTCGGGATCACCGACAGCTACGACGACGCGCTCGCGTATCTGCTCGCCGTGACGGGTGGCGTCGTCGCCGAGAAGCGGCTGCGGGCCTACCTCGACGAATCGCCGAAGATGACGAAGTACCTCTGCGAGAAGACGCGGGTCGAGCTCGTAGCGCTGCCCGAATACCCGGACTACTACCCGAAGGCTCCGGGAAGCCGACCGGGCGGCCGCGCGCTCGAGCCGAAGGCCTTCCACGCGCGCGAGCTCGGCGACGAGTTCCCGAAGATGCGCGAGACGGCGATCCAGGAGCTGATCATGGGCCGCGTCTCGATGACGGTCGCCGAGGCGAGGGTTCTCTTCTGCAAGACGCCGGGCTGGATCTCGCTCATGACGCGGCTCATGGCGGGTTACTGGCTCGATCTTCCGTGGCGCTTCCGGAGCCGGCGCGATCGCAGCCTCGGAATGGGCAATGCGCTCGTCGGGATGCTTCGTGCGTCGCTTCTCGATCGCAAGATTCCGCTCTGGCTCGAAAGCCCCGCGCGCGAGCTCATCGTCGAAGAGGGCCGCGTGGTGGGCGTGGTGGCCGAGCGCGGTGGGCGTTCGATGCGGATTCGCGGGGAGAAGGGCGTCGTGCTCGCCGCGGGCGGCTTCGATGCGAGCCAGGTCCTGCGTGAGAAGTATCTGCCGGGCCCCACGCGTGCCGAGTGGAGCGCCGCGAATCCCACGAGCACCGGCGATGCGATCGAGATGGGGCTCGCGATCGGCGCAGCGATCGGCCTCATGGACGATGCCTGGTGGAGCCCGACGACCGTCGTGCCCGGTGAAGCGCGTGCCCGGCTGCTGGTCATCGAGAAGTCTCTCCCCGGAACGATCATGGTCGACCGGAAGGGGAGGCGGTTCGTGAACGAGGCGCTTCCGTACAACGACGTGGTGAACGCGATGTACGAGAAGAACGACCCGGATGCGCCGACCGTCCCGTGCCACCTCATCTTCGACGCCACTGCGCGCGCCAAGTATCCGCTGGGGCCGTTCCTGCCCGGCGCACAGCAGCCCGACTGGGCGCTCCCGCGCCGGATCCGGCGGGAGTACCTCCTGAAAGCCGACACGATCGAGGGGCTCGCGACGCTCGTCGGTGTCGACCCGGCCGGCCTTCGCGCCACGATCACGCGGTTCAACGAGTTTGCGCGAACCGGCGAGGATCTCGACTTCCATCGGGGCGAGACGCTCATCGAGACCTACTACGGCGACGCAAACGTGAAGCCGAACCCGTGCCTGGCGCCCCTCGAGAAGCCGCCGTTCTACGCGATGGAGGCGCACGCGGGCGACTTCGGCACGAAGGGAGGCCTCTGCGTGGACGAGAAGGCCCGCGTGCTGCGCGAGAACGGGGATCTCATCCCCGGTCTCTACGCCATCGGCAACTGCTCCTCGGCGACGATGGGCCGCACCTATCCGGGCCCCGGCTCGACGCTGGGCCCCGCGACGACGTTCGGCTACGTCGCGGCGCACGACGGGTGCGGAGTGCGAGGCCGCTCCCGCTAGCGCAATGCCTCGAGCTGCGAGCGCGTGAAGATCGCGCTCGCGGGCGCCTTGCCGGCCGCCTCGCGCACCGCGGCCATGCCGCCCTCCTCGCGGTCGACGAGCACCACGACCTGCACCACCTCGAAGCCCTCCTCGCGGCAGGCGGCGATCGCCTGCAGCACCGACTTACCGCTGGTGACGACGTCGTCCACCACGGCGACCCGGCTTCCGGGCGGCGCACAGCCTTCGATCCAGCGTCGCATGCCGTGCTCCTTGCGCGCCTTGCGCACGCTGAAGAGCTGCACCACGGGCGGAAACAGCAACGAGGTGTAGACGATGGCCTGCGCCACCGGGTCGGCGCCGCGCGTGAGGCCGCCGACGGCGTCCGGCAGCGTGCCGTGCCTTCGGAACTCGTCGAGGAAGGCGCGCCCGATGAGCGGCATGGCATGGGCGAAGGCCGTCGTGACCTGGCAGTCGAAGTACGACTTGCTGCGGCGTCCGGAGGTGAGGACGAAGTAGTCCTCCTCGCGCTCGGCCTCGAGGAAGGAGCGGCGAACGAGGATCTCGGCGAGGTCGGCATTCGGCAGGGGCTTCGAGTCGCGAGGCAGGGTAAGAACGCTCATGCCTCCAAGCTTCACGGGCCCTCGGGTGATGCGCAACGCACGAGCGCGCGGGCGATCGCCTCGCGCGGAGCCGGGCCGAGATCGGGTGCGCGCAGCCCCTCGTGCAGCGCGCGGCGGATCTCGGCTTCGTCGATCGCCACGGGCAGCGTGACCAGCGCCGCGGCGATACGCGATCCGATGCGAGCGAGGGCCGGGCGGGTCAGGGTGTCGAGGTCCGGCGCTGCTCCCCGCGCCGGGCCCGCGAGCACGGCCTCCTGAATCGCGCTCCCGGCGTCGATCTGGGCCTGGAACAGGGCCAGGACGCACGCATCGGGTGTGGCGGGCCGGCCGGCGGCGGCAGCGGCCGCGCGCACCGCGGCGAGCGCAGCGTCGAGGACGCGCTCCTCCTGCCCGGGGTCGCGCACGGGTCTTCCCGCCGCCCGCTTGGCCTCGGCCACGAAGGGCATGAGC
>CAYOIG010000421.1:0-2235 GCA_964403915.1 uncultured Myxococcaceae bacterium | reverse complement strand
AATGTCGCGACTTCGCCCGCGCCGACTTTCGCCTCGGCCCGGCCGGCGAGCCGCTCTTTCTCGAGATCAATCCGCTGCCGACCTTCGCGCCGGACGGCAGCTTCGGGATCCATGCCGAGATCGAGGGGCGGCCGCACGAGGCGCTGCTCGCGGACGTGATCGGCGAGGGGCTGCGGCGGCTGGGCGTCGCAGCGTGAGCCCGCGCCCGCCGGGCATCCCCGACGCGCAGTGGTGCGACTGGGCGTGGCAGATGCGAAGCCGCATCCGCACGGCCGATGCGCTCGCCGGGTACGTCGCGCCGACGCAGGACGAGCAGCGCGCGATCGAGATTCTCGGCGACCGCTTCCACTTCGTGATCACGCCCTATTACGCGGCGCTGATGGATCCGAAGAACCCCGAGTGTCCGATCCGCCGCCAGGTCGTGCCCCGGCTCGCGGAGCTGGCCGATCCGCATGGTGTGGCCGATCCGCTCGGTGAAGTTGCGCATTCGCCCGTGAAGAACGTGATCCGCGTCTATCGGGACCGCATCGCCTTCTGTGTCAACAACGAGTGCGCGCTCTACTGCCGCTTCTGCCTGCGCAAGCGCATGGTGGGAGACGAGGAGTGGAGCATGAAGAAGCGGGAGCTGGAAGAGGGGCTCGCCTGGATCCGCCGAACCCCCGAAATCCGCGACGTGCTGCTCACGGGGGGCGATCCGCTGGTCTTCTCCGACGAGCGCCTCGACTGGCTCCTGACGGAGCTGCGCGCCATCCCGCACGTCGAGATCGTGCGGCTCGGCACCCGCCTGCCCGTGACGCTGCCGTTTCGCGTGACGGACGCGCTGTGCCGGATGCTGGAGACCCACCATCCGATCTGGGTGAATACGCACTTCAACCACCCGCGGGAGCTGACGTCCGAGGCGGCCGCGGCCTGCGATCGCCTGCTCCGCGCCGGGATCCCCGTTGGCAACCAGAGCGTGCTGCTGCGCGGCATCAACGACGACCGCGAGACCATGAAGGCGCTGTGCGAGGGGCTCGTGCGTATGCGCGTGCGACCGTACTACTGCTATCAGGCGCAGCTCCTCGAGGGCACCGCGCACTTCCGCGTGCCGGTCGAGCAGGGGATCGCGCTCTTCCGCTCGCTGCGCGGTCGCACCAGCGGCTTCGGCATTCCGCTCTACGTTCTCGACACGCCCCACGGCAAGGTGCCTCTCACGCATCCCTACGTGAAGGGCCGCGAGGGGGATTTCGTCGTGGTGGAGACCTGCGACGGCAGCCTCTGGCGCGAGCTCAATCCGCTCGCATCGAAGGAGCAGTCCTGACCGGCGCCGCGCCGGCGGGCCGGGACGGGCAGTCTGCGCACATTGCGGGCGCGGCGCTGCTGCTCGGCGGGAGCGTGCTCGTCTCGCGCGTGCTCGGCTATGCCCGCGAGATGGTGCTCGCCTACCGCTCGGGAGCGAGCGCCTCGACCGACGCCTTCTACGCGGCGTTCCAGCTTCCCGATCTGCTGAACTACTTCCTGGCCGGGGGGGCGCTGTCGATCGCCTTCATCCCGCTCTACAACCGCCTGCGCGTGGAGGAAGGGCAGGGGGCGGCCGACGATCTCATGGCCTCGGTGCTCGGCACGCTCGGCGTGCTGGCCGTGATCGCGACGGCGCTCCTGGCCTGGCAGGCCGAGGCGCTGGTGGCGCTGCAGTTCCCGCGCTTCGATGCCGGGACGCAGGCCCTCACGGTGCATCTGACGCGAATCGTGCTCCCCGCGCAGGTCTTCTTCATCGCGGGCGGCATCGTGCAGGCCGTGCTGCTGGCGCAGCAGCGCTTTCTCGCTGCCGCCCTGGCGCCGCTGCTCTACAACGGCGGGATCATCGCGGGAGGGCTCGTGCTGGCGCCGGCCATCGGCGTCGAGGGCTTCGCCTGGGGCGCGCTCGCGGGGAGCATCGCGGGGCCCTTCCTTGCCCCCGCGCTCCTGTCGCGCGGCGTCTTCCGGCTGCGGGCGCGCTTCGCGCCCCTCGATCGACGCTTCCTGGTGTATCTCGTGCTGGCGGCGCCTCTGATGTTCGGGCAGACGCTGCTCACGCTCGACGAGTGGTACGACCGCTGGTTCGGGGCCCTGCTCGCAACGGGCACGGTGGCGCATCTCGGTCTCGCGCGGCGGCTGATGCAGGTGCCCGTGGCCGTGGTCGGGCAGGCCCTCGCGGCGGCGGCCCTGCCGGCGCTGGCGCGCCTGCACGCCGAGGGTCGTCGCGCAGAGCTCGAC
>CAYOIG010000420.1:0-3128 GCA_964403915.1 uncultured Myxococcaceae bacterium | reverse complement strand
GGACACGCTCCCGACAGCGGCCCCGGCTTCGAGCTCAACCGGGAGCTGCGAAAGGTGGGCGCCGGCCACACGACCGACCGGAGCAAGCTGCTGCTGCGCTAGCGAGCGCGGGCGGGCTCAGTCGAGCAGGCCCAGCGCCTCCGCGGCGGCGCAGCGGACGCCGGAGTCGGGATGCTCGAGGCGGCGAGCGATCTCCGGCTCGGCGGCGGAGTCGCGGCAGGCGCCGAGGGCGCGCAGCGCCTCGCGTACGATCTCGAGCTGCGTCGCCGCGAGCAGGGAACGCAGCACGGGCGCGACGCGGCGATCGGCGAATCGCCCCAGCGCCTCGATGGCGTGGCGCTTCACCAGCGGGCTCGCATCCTCGAGGCACGCGACGATCGCGTCGAGCGTCGTCGCATCGCGCAGCTCGCCCAGCGTGCGGACGGCCGCTGCCCGGATGTCTTCCACGGGATCGCGAAGCGCACGGACCAATGCGGGGAGCCCGGCCGGGTCCGCGAGCGCACCGAGCCCGTAGACCGCGTTGAGGCGCACGAGCTTGTCCTCGTGCCCGAGGCGCGCGACGAGATGCTCGACGTCGCTGCGGCTCTCGAGACGCTCGAGCGCCCGCGCCACGCTCGCACGCACGCCCGGGTCAGGGTCACGCAGCGCCGCACGCAGCCTCTCCGCCCGCTGGAGGCGGCGGGCCGACTGGAGATCCGGCGCGGTGGCGGCAGCGTGCATGAAGGTCCTCTCGTCGTGGCTCATCGGCCGGTCCGGTTTCGGCCTTGAACCGCGTCGCCTAGCATCGGGGCCAGCATGGGCGCGGCGGAAGGGCGGATTCTCGGCCTCGATCTGGGCTCGAAGCGGATCGGCCTCGCGCTCTCCGATGTCGAGCTTCCGATCGCGCTCCCCGAGGGCGCCCTCGCGCGCAAGGGCCTCGCCCACGATCTCGCGGCTCTGGCGGCGCTGGCGCGGGAGCGCGGCGTCGTGCGCATCGTGGTGGGCCTTCCCATCCACATGAACGGGCGCAAGGGGCCCGAGGCACAGGCGGCCGAGGCCTTCGCGCGCGCCCTCGCCGAGGCCACGGGGCTTCCGGTCGACATGCAGGACGAGCGCTGGACGACGGTCGAGGCCGACCGCGCCCTGCGCGCGACGGGGCACCGCGCGCGCGAGCGCCGCGCTCACGTGGACGCCGTGGCGGCGAGCCTGCTCCTGCGCGCCTATCTGGAACGCCGCCGAGCAGGCGCATGAGGCGTGCGCTCGCTCTCGTCTGCGCCGTGCTGGTCTGCGCCGGGGCGGTGGCAGGGGCCTGGCTCGCGCACGGCCTCGGGCCGCGCGATGCGGCCGGCGCCGTACAGCTCTTCCCAGTGGCCCGCGGATCGACACTCTCTCGTGTTGGAACCGATCTCGAGGCGGCGGGGCTCGTTCGCAGCGCCCTCGCCTTCCAGATCCTCGGCCGCTGGGAGCGCGCGGCGCCGAAGCTCCACTGGGGCGAGTACGAGCTCTCGGCCGCCATGACGCCGCGCGAGATCCTCGCGCTCATGGTGGACGGACGCGTCAAGACCTGGGACGTGACGCTTCCCGAGGGCCTCACGGCGCGGGAGATCGCCGACCGGCTCGCGGCCGCGGGCGTCGCCGACCGCGCAGGGATCGAAGCCCTGCTCCGTGATCCCGCGAGCGCCGAGCGCTTCGGCGTCGAAGGGCCGGGCCTCGAGGGCTATCTCTTCCCCGACACCTACCGGCTGCCTCGCGGGCTCGCGACGAACGAGATCGTGCGAACGCTGACCGATCGCTTCCGGAGGGCGTGGCAGCCGCTCGCACCCCTCGCTGCGGCGCAAGGGCTCTCGCAGCGACAGGTGGTGACGCTGGCGTCGATCGTCGAAAAGGAGACGGGGCTCGCCGCCGAGCGGCCGCTCGTGGCGAGCGTGTGTAGCAACCGGCTGCGGCTCGGCATGCGCCTCGAGTCGGATCCGACGGTGATCTATGGCATTGCGGGCTTCGACGGGAACCTCCGCCGCATCCATCTCGACGACGGAGCGAACGCCTACAACACCTATCAGATCGTCGGCCTGCCGCCGGGCCCGATCGCGAGCCCCGGCGAGGCGGCGCTACGCGCCGTGGTCGAGCCCGCGGCGACGGAGTATCTCTTCTTCGTCGGGCGCGGAGACGGGAGCCACGTCTTCTCGCAGCGCTACGACGATCACGTGCGCGCGGTGAACCAATACCAGCGCAGGAGCAGCCGATGAGCGACGAGACGCCGGATCCGCGCAGCTTCTTCACCGAGCGGCTGCCCGCGCAGTTCAACCGCGCTCTCGCGCAGCAGGAGCAGGCCGTGAGGGCGGCCCAGAAGGTTCTCGACGGCATGCGCGCCGTGGACGCCACCCTGCGCGTGATCGTCGATGGCGAGGCCTTCCACCTGAACGTCGTGCAGGGCAGGATGAGCCCGGCCGGGGCCCCCGCACGGCCGCCGGTGATGACGCTCGTGCTCGACCGAGCGGCGTTCGCGCGGGTGGTGCGCGAAGCCGGCGACTCCGCCATGGGCTTTCTCGGCGGGCTCTCGGGGCTCGCTGGCGAGATGCGGCTCACCCGGTCGCGGCTCGACAACCTCGCGGGCGTCTCGGGCGCGCTGCGCTTCGAGGTGACGGGCGACGACGGCTTCGCCCTCCTCACGCACTTCGGGAGCGAACCGCTTCCGGAACAGCCGGATGCGACCCTCTCGGTGGATCCCGAAACCTACCGCGCGCTGCGCGCCGGCGGCCTCGACCCGCAGCAGGCGTTCATGGCCGGACAGATCCGCATCGCGGGCAACATGCAGCTCGCCATGCAGCTCGCCCTGGCGGCGCTGTCGCCGGACTGAGCCGCCAGGCTCGGCTCGCTAGGCCATCGCCACGTCGCGCAGCAGCTCGAGGTTGTCGAGCAGCTTGCCCGCGCCGGCGGCCACCGCCGTGAAGGGATCCTCGCCGCGCAGGATCGGGAGCTTCGTCTCCTGCCGCAGCAGATGATCGAGATTCCGGAGCAGCGAGCCGCCGCCGACCAGCATGATGCCGCGGTCGACGATGTCGGCGGCCAGCTCGGGAGGTGTGCGCTCGAGGGTCTGGAGCACGACCTCGACGATCGAGTGCACGGGCTCGATCAGCGACTCGCGCACC
>CAYOIG010000419.1:0-3661 GCA_964403915.1 uncultured Myxococcaceae bacterium | reverse complement strand
TACGCGCTCGCCAACGCAGCCTACGTGCAGGGCCAGCTGATGCAGGTCGTGCAGGCGGTCGAAGGCTACTGGGGCCTCTACCGCGCCGACGGCACGGAGAAGCCGGGGCTACAGGTGCTCCGCGACATCGGCGACGCGCTGCCGGAGTAGAGCGACACGTTCGCCGCTCACGGCTGGCACGCGAAGATTCGACCGCCCTCCTTGCGAACGCGGCAGCCCTCGAGCAGACCATCGAGACCCAGGAGCTCGTCTCCGTTCGTGAAGCTCGCGAGCAGCGCCTCGATGCTCGTGCGGGCGGCCGGGGTCGCCGTGCACTCGCGGAGAACGCCGGCCAGACGTTGCAGCATGAAGGCGTGGTAGGCCGTGACCATGCGCCGCTCGCGCACGCCGCCGATCTCGAACTCGTGGCTGAGCGGCCCGCCGCCGGTTTGCAGCGCCTCGAACCCCGGCGTGGCGGTGAAGCTCTTTCCGGGCAGCTCCGCGCCGGGCACGTGCTGACCGCTGGCGAGGAAGGCCCGCAGCGTCTCGAGCGCGCCCGTCAGCACCGGCCACATCTCTTCGAAGAAGACCTCCACGACCGGGAGCAGGGTCGGCGGGAGGGCGTCGCCGGCGAGCCAGGCGCCGCCATCACTGGTGGCGGGGCGCGCCACGAGCTCGCCTCCGGGACCGAGCGCGTAGAGCCGCTGGCCGTAGCTCCTCGCGTTCAGGCAGCCCTCGTGATTCGTGCGCTCGACCCACTCGGCCACCAGCGGAAACCGGGTTCGAAGCTCGAAGCCCGGCACCGCGTCGCGGTAGAGATGCGCGTAGAGGGGCCCGAGCAGCGCGAAGTCTGCGAGCGACGGCAGCCCGCCGAGAACGAAGTCGTGCTTTGCGAAGTGCGTCTCGAGCCGCGTGAGAAGACGCGTGTTGCTCGCCTCCCACGCCGCCTCGGTGCGCGGCGTCACTCCGAGCTCGCGAAGGCCGGCATAGACTCCGCGGGGGGCCGCGCCGGCCTCGTGGATGCCAAAGGCGCGCTCGAAGAAGATCCGGCCGATCTGCCGCCGTGCCACGCCGTCTGCGCCGGGCGCGAGCACTGCGCCCCATTGCTGCTCGTTGAAGGCCGCGTGCGAGGGGATCGCTTCGGCGCGCGCCGAGCGCCAGCGCGCCCAGAACGCATGGACGAGCATCCACTCGTCGGCGAGCAGCTCGAGGAGGTGCGAGACGAGCCGCTGCCGCGGCGCGCTCGCGCGCGGAATCACGGCCGGAGCGGGATGCGCGCGCTCGCAGAAGTCGAGGATCTCGCTCGAGTCCTGCACCCAGCGGCCGTCCGGCGTCAGAAGCTGCGGCACCACGTTGGTCTGCGTCGCCGGGATCAAGAGGCCCTGGATCAGCTCCGGCGTCGCGAGAACGTCCTCGAAGACGAGCGCGCCGAAGTGCGCCTTGTAGCGCAGACAGGCGCGGACCTTTCCCGAGAAGTAGCTGTGCTCCCAGGAGAAGAGGCGGTAGAGCGGAGCGGGCACGGGGCGTCCTTTCGGCGGCTGCACTCGTGGACGCGCAGTGTGCCATCCTCGAGGCGGGAGAGACAGCCGGAGGTCACGATGGCGAACGATGGGATCCTGCGGGCGCCCGACGAACGATTCTCGCCCCTGCCCTTCTTCCCCTGGGCACCCCACTACCTGGACGATCTACGAGGCTACGAGGGCCTGCGCATGCACTACCTCGACGAGGGGCCACACGGCGCGCGCGAGACGTTCCTGTGTCTTCACGGCGAGCCGACCTGGGCCTACCTGTACCGCAAGATGATCCCGCCCTTTCTGGCGGCCGGCGTGCGCGTGGTGGCGCCCGACATGTTCGGCTTTGGCCGCTCCGACAAGCCCGCAGACGATGCGGTCTACACCTACGGCTTCCACCGCGGCTCTCTGCTTCGCTTCATCGAGCGCCTCGATCTGCGCCGCATCACGCTGGTGTGTCAGGACTGGGGCGGTCTTCTCGGCCTCACGCTGCCGATGGAGCTGCCGGAGCGCTTCGCCCGCCTGCTGGTGATGAACACGGGCCTCCCGGTCGGAAGGCCCGTGAGCGAGGGCTTCGCTGCGTGGAAGGCCTTCGCGGCCGCGTATCACGACATCCCCGTCGCGGGACTCATCGCCCTCTCCTCGCCCGGCGCGCTCAACCCCTACGACGCCGCGGCGTACGACGCGCCCTTCCCGGACGCCCGGTTCAAGGCCGGAGTACGCCGCTTTCCACAACTCGTCGCCGTCGAGCCGGGCATGGAGGGCGCCGCCTTCGGCGAGCGTGCTCGCGCCCATCTCGCGAACGACTGGCGCGGTGAGAGCTTCATGGCGATCGGGCTGCGCGACCCTGTGCTCGGCAAGCCCGTGATGGAGGATCTGCGCGCGACGATCCGCGGCTGTCCACCGGCGCTCGAGCTCCCCGACGCCGGGCACTTCGTGCAGGAATGGGGTGAGCCGGTCGCGCGCGCAGCGCTCGCCGCCTTTGGCCTCGCGGGCGGCCGTTCGTGACCGCCACGTGGACGGTGGGCTCGGCCGCCACGCGGAGCACCTCCTGATCGAGATCTTCGTCGATGCCGACGCCTGTCCGGTGAAGGACGAGGTGTACCGGGTGGCCGCCCGCTACGGCCTCCACGTGGTGCTCGTGACCAACTCGCGGATGGGCGTTCCGCACGGGCTCGGCGTCGAGCTGGTGGTGGTGGGCCGCGACCTCGACGCTGCGGACGACTGGATCGCGCATCACGTCCGCAAGTCGGACGTCGTCATCACCGCGGACATTCCGCTGGCCGCGCGCTGTCTGGCGATCGGTGCGCGCGTGCTGGGGACGAACGGGCGGCCCTTCACCGAGGATTCCATCGGCGGCGCGCTCGCAAGCCGCCAGCTCAACGCAGACCTGCGCGAGATGGGGATCTCCTCGGGGGGACCGCGCGCGCTCGCGCCCAAGGATCGATCCCGCTTCCTGTCGAGCCTCGATCAGATGGTTCAGGCAGGCATGCGCGAGAGCGGATCCTGAGGGCACCAGCGGTCGGGTGCGCTCGCAATCACCAGCGGTGCGCGAACTCCTCCGCCCAGCCGAGCAGATTGTCCACGGCGAGCTCACGGCCTTCCGCGCGGACCGTTCCCCGCCAGCGTCCGAAGGCACAGACGCCGCCGGTCGCGAGCACGCCGAGGTTCATGCGCGGCTGGTGCGCGGCAAAGGGCTCGAGCACCAGGTCGATCGCACCGGAATGCTCGGCACGAACGCGCCAGGGCCTGCGCCACTCGACGGGGTCGTAGTCCCAGCGCAGATCCTCCATCACCTTGTGCAGGCGACCGTTCCAGAGGATGCCGTTCTCGTTCGAGCCGGTTCCGGTGGTCCACTTCGCGCCGAAGTTCACCCCGAGGAGCACGTCGCCCTGCCAGCCGGTGGCGACGCCCCAGTTCCAGAACGAGCGATACGGCCAGATGCCCCGGCCGAAGTCCTGAACCGCGAAGCTCGTCGCCGGTGTGAGCGGCCAGCGACGCTCCCCAACACGCACCTCTCCCTCGCACGGCAGGGCGGCGTGCTTGGAGTTCATCTGGAAGCGGGTCGCGGACCACGGCACGACCACGTTGAGGCTCTCGTGCCCCGGCGGGCGGCGCACTGCGATCTCGGCCGTGACCTCCTCGCCGCTGCCCGCGCGCCCGCGGAGACG
>CAYOIG010000418.1:0-2981 GCA_964403915.1 uncultured Myxococcaceae bacterium | reverse complement strand
GCGCTGCTCACGGTGGAGCCGGGGATGAGCTACGCGCGGGCGGTCGTGCACGTGACGGCCATTGGCGCCGGCTGCGGCTTCTACGACACGCTGCTCAATGCCGCAGCCCTCGATCGCTGGCGCGAGCGGGTGGCTCCGGCGCTGGCCTTCCTGCACGCGGCGGCCACGGCCGGCGCGGTCGCTGGGCCGCCGCTGGTCGCCTGGACGACCGCGGCCGGTAGCTGGGCGGCGAGCTTCCACGCCCTCGGGCTGGTCTATCTCGGCCTCGCCGCCTGGGCCGCGATCGTGCCCCTGCCCGCGTCGGGTGCGGACGTGGCGCGAGCGGCAGGCACCATCCCGAAGGGTGCGCTGCCGGCCAAGAGGCGCTCGACGATCTTCACGGCGGCTCTCCTCGCGCTCTGCGCCGTCGCTTTCGCGTACGTCGGGGTGGAGAGCGGCCTCACGCTCTTCGCCGTGCCGTGGGCGACGGCCGGCTTCGCACAGGACGAGTCGTCGGGCCGCGTGGCCATCAGCGTATTCTGGCTCGGCCTGCTGGCGGGCCGCCTCGCCCTCGTTCCTCTGCGCCGTCCGCCGGGCGCGGGGCTGCTGGCAGCCTGCGGCTTCGCCGGCGCCGCCGTCGTGTGTACGGCGACCGCGCTCGGCCGCCCCGCGCTGGTCGCGACGATGGGTCTTGCGGGGCTCGCCCTCGGCCCGGTCTACCCGGTGATGCTCGCGCTGGTGGGCCGGCGATTCTCGCACGCAGCCGGCACGGCGGCGGGGCTCGTGGGCGGAGCGGGCGCGCTGGGCGGCTTTCTGCTGCCGTGGCTCACGGGGGTCGTCGGGGATGCCACGAGCGTGGTCGCGGCCGTAGGGGTTCTCGGCGCCTTCTCCCTCGTGATCGCCGTGGGCGCGCTCGGGCTCTCGCGTGCGGCCATTCCGATCTCCACGATCTCCGGCGCTCGGGAGGAGTAAGATCCGGGCGACTTCGAACGGGCCTCCATGAGCCAGTACTTCCGCATCCATCCCCAGAACCCACAGAAGCGCCTCGTGCAGCAGGCGGCGGCGATCGTGCAGGACGGAGGCGTGATCGTCTACCCGACCGATTCAGCCTACGCACTTGGGTGTCGGGTGGGAGACAAGACGGCCCTCGACCGCATCTGCGCGATCCGCCGCCTCGGCTCGGGCCATCAGTTCACGCTCGCTTGCCGCGACCTCTCGGAAATCTCGGGCTACGCCGTGGTCGGAAACTCCGAGTTCCGCCTGCTGAAGGCGCATACGCCGGGGCCCTATACGTTCATCCTGCCTGCGACGCGCGAAGTGCCCAAGCGGTTGCTGCACCCAAAGCGCCGCACCATCGGGCTGCGCGTTCCCGACCATGCGATCGCGCAGGCGCTGCTCGAGGCGCTGGGCGCCCCGCTGCTGACCACGACCCTCATCCTCCCCGGACAGGAGGACCCGCTGACCGATCCCGAGGAGATCCGGGCCTGTCTCGAGCATCAGGTGGATCTCGTGATCGACGGTGGGCCGGGCGGGCGGGAGCCGACCACGGTCGTCGACCTCGTGGGCCCCCAGCCGGTGGTGGTGCGCGCCGGCAAGGGCGACGCGGCGACCTTCGCCTGAGCGCCCGTCACGTGTGATAAAAGGGGGCTCACCCGAAGGAGCCCCCGTGCAGACCACCCGTCGCCTTCCGTTCGCCGCCGCCGCCCGCTTCTCCTTCCTCTTTGCGGCCGTGATCGCCGCCGCGCCGGCGCCGGCACGCAGCGCCTCGGCTCCGGAGCCGGGCGCTCTCGGCCCCTTCGCAGTGGGCCACGAGCTCTTCACCGTGACGGATCCGACCCGGCAAGAGGTGCGCCAGCGCGTGCTCGGCCCCCGCAGGCTCACCGTCGACGTCTGGTATCCGGTCGATCCTGCGCAGGCCTCGGGCCCCTTTGCGCCGTATTCGTTCCAGGTGCTGGGGCTCGGATTCCTCTCGACGGTGGCGCGCGAGGGAGCGCCTCCGATCCCGAACGTGGCGCGCCCGCTCGTCGTCTTCTCTCACGGCAACTCGGGCATCAGCGTCCAGTCCACGAATCTCTGCGAGACGCTCGCGAGCCACGGCTTCGTGGTCGTGGCGCCGAATCACACCGGCAATACGGCGGGCGACGCCTTCGTGACGTCCAGCGATCCGTTCGACGTGAGCGCGCGAAATCGGCCGCGCGACGTCTCGGTGGTGATCGATCGCATGATCACCCGCACGCGTACACCCGGAGATCGCCTCTACCGCGTCGTCAACCCGTACCAGATCGGCGCCACGGGTCACTCCTTCGGCGGTTTCACGGCGCTCGCCGCCGCCGGCGGCTACGGCGACTACACGTCCGACCCGCGCGTGCGCGCGATCATGCCCATCGCGCCCGCCGCGCATCTGATTCCGGACGCCCAGCTCACCGCGATCCGGGTCCCCGTCTTCGTACTCGGCGGCACCCTCGACACCACCACGCCGCTCGAGCCCAACAGCCGCCTCGCCTTCGAGCGGCCGTCCTCACGCCGTGTCTACCGGGCCGACGTGATCGACGCTGATCACTCGCACTTCGCCAGCGTCTGCAAGCTTGCAGACGTGCTCTTCACCTACAACGCCCCGGTCTCCTTCGTGGAGCAGACCGTACCGGGCTACCACGAGACGTGTGACCCGGGCGTGCTTCCGATCGCCGCCGCCGAGCGCCTCCAGAATCTCTACGCGGTCTCGTTCTTCCGCCGCCACCTGATGCAGGACACGCGCTACGAGGTCTTCCTCACGCCGGAGTGGGCGCAGATCATGGAGCCGGGCGTGGCGTTCCAGCGACGGAGCCCGAGCCTTCCGCTGCCCGTTCCGATCACTTCCGCGAGCGTGGGACTCTCTGCGACCGCTCCCTGATTCGTCTCGGCGCAGCCGAGACGAACAGCGGAATCAATGCGACGGAGAGGAGCACCGCCGTCGAAGGCTCGGGGACGGAGGTGCCGTAGAACGAAACTTCGTCCATGAACAG
>CAYOIG010000417.1:0-3191 GCA_964403915.1 uncultured Myxococcaceae bacterium | reverse complement strand
GGTCACACCCAGTGTGGTACTTTGCGCCTATGGCCGACCCGGCGAGCAAGCTCGAAGCCAAGGCGCTCAGCCTGCCGCCCGAGCAGCGCGCTCGATTGGCGCAGCGGCTCATCTCCAGCCTCGATCAGGCATCAGATCCTGAATCCGAAGAGCTCTGGATTCGCGAGGCTGAGCGGCGGCTCGAGGATCTGGAGTCGGGCAGGGTTGACTCTGTCCCCGCCGAGCGAGTGCTCGAGAAGGCCCGATCCTCGCTTCGGTGACATCCGTAGCGTTTCATCCCGAAGCCGACGCAGAGTTCTTGGAGGCGGCGCGCTACTACGAAGGCCAGGCGGAGAATCTGGGCTTTGATTTCATCGCAGCCGTGGAGCGCGCGCATACCAGAGACTGGCTGCCTCCCCGGAGAGCGGCCGTCCATTCGGATCTCATCTCCGCCGCGCCCTTGTTCCCGGCTTCCCGTACGGACTCATCGATCGCGTCGAGTCGGAACGCCTTCTCATCGTTGCCGTCGCTCATCTGCATCGCCGGCCCGGCTATTGGCGGGCCCGAAGTTGAGAGGCGTGCAGCCCAACACGCCGATGCGCGAACTTCACGAAGTGCTGCGAGAGAAGCACGGTTCGGACGATTCGAGCGGCGCGGCATGACAACCGGTTGCAGCCGGCGGCCCGCTTCGCGTCCCGCCGCCAGGCCGGAGCGTTGGCCGGAGGGAAGACCGAATCGAGAAAGGGGCTCTGCATGAAGACCACCAGCTCACGTCTCGCTGCCGCCGCCCTCGCGGTGGTCGCCGTCGCGCTCGCGTGTGCGCCGGCGGGGCCGCCGGGGGAGAGCCGCTTCCAGCGCGAGTTCCAGAGATACCTGTCGCTTCCGAATCAGAAGGTCTTCGTGATCGCGGGCGACCCGGAGGGCGCCTGGGTCCACGGGTATGCCTACAAGGAGCGCAGCCAGATCGAGGCGCAGGATTCGGCCATGGAGCAGTGCAACGTGAGGAGGAAGGAGCTGTCGGTTCCCTCGGAGTGTGTGGTGTACGCGATCGGGAGAGACGTCGTCTGGAGGCGGCCGGACTGAGGACGCCTCAGACCCGCAGGGGGCGACGCCCCGCGGGCGCTTTCCTATAGTCGCGGGCTGGACTGAATCCCGGGGAGACGAATGCCCAAGGCGCCGATGGCGGCTCGCGAGATCCGCCAGACCTTCCTGCGCTTCTTCGAGCAGCGCGGGCACCGGCTCGTGCCGAGCGGCCCGCTGGTGCCGGAGGGCGACCCGACGCTGCTCTTCGCGAACGCCGGGATGGTGCAGTTCAAGCGCCTCTTCCTCGGCGAGGAGAACCGGGGCTACGTTCGCGCCACCACCTCGCAGAAGTGCATGCGCGTCTCGGGCAAGCACAACGATCTCGAGAACGTCGGTCGCACGCCCCGGCACCACACCTTCTTCGAGATGCTCGGCAACTTCTCCTTCGGCGACTACTTCAAGCAGGAGGCGATCGAGTACGCCTGGGAGCTGGTGACCGGCCCCCTCAACCTCTCGCCCGAACGTCTGGTCGTGACCGTCTTCCGCGACGACGAGGACGCGCACCGCATCTGGCGCGACGGCATCGGGCTACCGGCCGAGCGCGTCTTCCACCTGGGCGAGGACGACAACTTCTGGGCCATGGGCGATACGGGGCCGTGCGGCCCCTGCTCCGAGATCTACGTCGACTACGGCAAGAAGCCGCACTGCACGAATCCCGACTGCAACCCCTCCTGCGACTGCGGCCGCTACCTCGAGTTCTGGAATCTGGTCTTCATGCAGTTCAACCGCGACGCGTCGGGGAAGATGACGCCACTGCCGAAGCCCTCGATCGATACCGGTGCGGGCCTCGAACGGCTCGCGGCCGTGGTGCAGGGCGTGGGCTCGAACTACGAGACGGATCTGTTCCGCGGCATCCTCGAGCGAGCGCAGGAGCTCTCGGGCGTCTCGCTGGGCACCGACCCGGAGAAGGACGTCTCGCTGCGCGTGGTGGCCGACCATGCGCGGGCCGTCGCATTCCTGATCGGCGACGGCGAGCTCCCTGCGAACGAGGGCCGCGGCTACGTGCTGCGCCGGATCCTCCGGCGCGCGGCGCGGCACGGTGTGCTGCTCGGCGTCGAGCGTCCGTTCCTGTTTGGCGTCGCCGACGCGGTGATCGACGAGATGGGCGAGGCCTATCCCGACCTGATCGAGCGGCGCGCCTACATCACCGACCGGATCGCACGCGAGGAGGAGCGCTTCCTCGAGACGCTCTCGAAGGGGCTCGCGCTGCTCGAGGACGAGATCCGGACGGTTCGGGCGCAGCGCGGCAGTGCGCTCTCGGGCGAGATCGTCTTCAAGCTCTACGACACCTTCGGCTTCCCGCTCGACCTCACCGAGGACATCCTCCGCGGCCACGGGCTCGCCGTCGATCAGGCCGCCTTCGACGCGGCCATGGAGGAGCAGCGCGGCCGTGCGCGCGCGGCCTGGAAGGGGAGCGGCGAGAAGGCCGTGGGCGAGATCTACGGCCGGCTCGCGGCCGTTCACACCACGCGCTTCCTCGGCTACGACACCCTCGCACTCGACGCCGAGCTTCGTGCGATCGTGCGCGAGGGTGCGGAGGTCGAGTCGGCACGCGCCGGAGACGCCGTCGAGATCGTGACCGAGGAGACCCCCTTCTACGCCGAGAGCGGCGGTCAGGTCGGTGACCAAGGAGAGATCCGGACGGCCCGCGGCTGCATTGCGATCGAAGACACGCAGCGTCCGGTGGAGGGTCTGGTCGTCCACCGTGGCCGGGTCACTCGCGGAGAGGTGCGCGTGGGGGAGAGCGCGCGGCTGGCCGTCGATGCCGAATCGCGCGCGGCCACCGTGCGCAACCACTCGGGCACGCACCTGCTGCACGCGGCGCTGCGTCGCGTGCTCGGCCCCCAGGCCATGCAGAAGGGCTCACTGGTCTCACCCGAGCGGCTCCGCTTCGACTTCACGCACGACGCGCCGCTGAGCGAGCAGGAGATCGAGCGCATCGAAGACTTCGCGAACGCGTGGATCGAGGAGAACGCGGCGGCGAAGATCCGTGTTCTCCCCTACAAGCAGGCGATCGCCGAGGGAGCCATCGCGATCTTCGAGGAGAAATACGGCGACGAGGTGCGCGTCATCTCCTTCGGCGACTTTTCGACCGAGCTCTGCGGCGGAACGCACGCCCACGCGAGCGG
>CAYOIG010000416.1:0-2854 GCA_964403915.1 uncultured Myxococcaceae bacterium | reverse complement strand
GAGAAGCTGGCCCAGCTTCATGGCCGCACCGCGAAGCTGCGCGAGGCGCCGCGCGAGGCGCTGCGCATTTGCGCCCGAGAGCAGGGCGCTGCCAGCGCCGGCTGTTTCGCCACCGAAGAAGCGGCGGGCTCCTTCCACGAGTCCGCCCGCCGCCAGCTCGCCCGCCATCCAGCCCATGCGCGCCAGCCGCTCGATCCGGCTCGCGGGCACGCGCGATCGTCGCTTCTCCGTCACGTCGCCTGCAGGTTTGCGGCCACCTCTGCGCTCTTGCCGTAGGCGTCCGTCACCATCGCAACGCCCGCGCGTTCGAGGAGGCTGCCGACGCCGAAGACCTTGATCTCCACCACGCCGTCGAGGATGCGCACGCAGCGCTTCGCTCCCTTCGGCTCGACGCGCACCACACCTTCGATCCGCGTGCGGTCGGCCATCACCTTTGGCGTGATGCGAAAACGCACCTCGCGCTTCGAGCGGCTCCGCCACTGCTCCTCGATGTAGCCCGGCGAGACGCTGCCCGCGACGCGCCGCACCAGCGAGCGCATCGGCTCCGGCAGCTCCGTCTCGACGCGAATCTTGCGGTAGATCTCGTCGGGATCCTCGCGGCGCTCCAGATCTTCGTACGCCTCGAGGCCGATGGCCTCGGCGCACTTTGCCTCGTAGTGCGGCGCGTGGAGGATCGCCCAGAACTCGTCTGCCGGGAGGGGGATCTCGTGCTTGCAGTAGAGCTTCATGGTGTCCCAACTCTACCGCGGCGCGGCGCCGCTCCCAGCCGGGAGTCCGGGCGGCCTGCGGGCCGCGGGAGGGGTGCGCCCTCCGGTGCTCCTGTGGCAGGCTCGTGGCATCGTGGATTCCCCGCTGCTCACACGCCGGAGCCTGCTCGCCGCGGGCGCCGCATCGCTCGCGGTCGCAGGCGTCGGGTGCGGCGAGAAGAGGATCTACTCCGAGGCGGACGAGAAGTCGCTGGCGCAGCAGCGCTCGGGGGAGGCGGCGCGCTCGGGTATCGGGCCCTACGGAAACCTTCGCTTCGCGGGCTACCGGGGGCTCGCGAGGCTCCCCTGGTTCGAGCTCGATCCGGCGGGGCGGCTGCGCGTTCGCGGGGACGTTCCTCGTTCGATCGATCTCCACGCCCACCTCGGCATGGCGCAGGGGTTCGCGCCGCCCGTCGATCTGCTGCAGGCGACGCCGCGGGTCGAATACGAGCTCGACTGCGACCGCGAGAATCCGCCCTGCGCCATCGACCTCGACGTCTACATGAACTCGAACTTCACGCAGCCCATGCTCGACGAGCTGCGCCGCGACTCGATCCGCGGGCTCCTCCTCGGGAGCCGCGCAGCAAAGACGCATACGATCCCGAACCTCGTCGCCGAGATGGATGCAATTGGGGTCGAGCGCGCCACCGTGCTGCCGATCGCCTTCGGGCTCCCGTTCGAGTCCGATGCCTCGGAGCACGTGATCGATTCGATCGCTCGCGCGGGCGCTGGCGACCGGCTGATTCCGTTCGCCTCCGTCCATCCGCGCGACTGGAAGAAGCGCGAGAAGCTGCGTGCCTACGCGGCCCGCGGAGCGCGGGGCGTGAAGCTCCATCCCGAGTTCCAGCGTTTCTATCCGGATGCGCCGGAGGCGATGGAGGTCTACGAGGAGTGCGACCGCCTGGGGCTGCCGGTGATCTTCCACTGCGGCCGGTCGGGGATCGAGCCGTCTTTCTTCCGGAAGTACGCGCTCCCCCGCCACTTCGCCGCGGCGCTCAGGGCGTTCCCGCGCGTGCGCTTCCTGCTCGGTCATTCGGGCGCGCGAGATCTCGCCGATGCGCTCGCGGTGGGCAGACAGCTTCCGAACGTCTGGTTCGAGGTCGCCAGCCAGGGAGCCACGGCGATCTCCGAGACCATCGAGGCGGCCGGAGAACGCAAGGTCGTGTTCGGGACCGACTGGCCCTTCTATCCCCTTGCAACGAGCCTCGCCAAGGTGCTGATCGTGACCGAGGGCCGCCCCGACGCGCGCCGCGCGATCCTCCGCGAGAACGCCGAGCAGATCCTCGCGCGCTAGCCCTGGGCCCCGCGCAGCCCCCCGGCGCGGGTTCAGCGGCTCCGGCGACGGCGCCGCCGCGTCAGAGGCAGGCCTTCGTGAAGAGATAGTCCACGCAGATGTTGCTGCAGCACTGGCCGTTGCTGGTGCAGGTCTGGGTGGACGTCTTGCACGCATTGCGGCACGTGAGCAGGTAGCAGAAGTTGCTCGCGCACTGGCTGTCCGAGATGCAGGCGTGCCCATTGCTGCACTTGCCACAGTCGGAGTTGCAGTAGATACCCGAGTTGGAGCCGCCGCAGCTCTCCGTGCCGTCGCAGCGGGCGTCGCCGCAGCGCTGGATGCAGAAGCCGGCCGTGCAGTTGCCGCTGTGACATGCGCGGCTCGTCGTGCACGGACTCCCTGCGGAGAGATCGCCGGCGCTGCAGAAGCCGAAGTTGCACAGACCGCTCGCGCAGGAGTTGTCGCTGCTGCACGCGGCCCCGTTGCCGAGGCGGCTGCCGATGCAAACCGCGTAGTTGCAGATGCCGCTGGCGCAGGTCGTGTTGTCGAAGCAGGGGTGGCCGGTGCCGCACTTGCCGCAATCCGTGTTGCACTCGAGACCCTGGCTGTTGGAGTCTCCGCAGACCTCGTTGATGGCTTCGCACGAGCCGTCGCCGCAGGAAGTGTCGCAGAAGCCCGTGCTGCAGGAGCCGCTGTTGCACGCAGCGCCCGTCGTGCAGGGCGTCCCCCCCGGTTGCTTCGAGGCGATGCAGAAGCCGAAGTTGCAGATGCCGCTGGCGCAGGTCGTGTTGTCGAAGCAGGGGTGGCCGGTGCCGCACTTGCCGCAATCCGTGTT
>CAYOIG010000415.1:0-4457 GCA_964403915.1 uncultured Myxococcaceae bacterium | reverse complement strand
GGAGCCTCGGGGTTCCTCGGCCGTCGGATCGCGCCGCGCCTTCGCGCCGACGGCCATGTCGTGACGGCGCTGCTGCTGCCGCAGGAGACGGAGGCTGGCGTTCCGGCGGATCACGTGGTGCGCGGCGACATCACGCGTGCGGAGAGCCTCGAAGGGACGATGAGCGGCCAGGACGCCGTGGTCCATCTCGCGGGCGCCGTGGGTTACGGTCAGACCTTCGCGCGCTGCCGCAGCCTCAACCGCGACGGCACGGCGAACGTGGTGCGCGAGGCGGTGCGTGCGCGAGCCCGGCGCTTCGTCCACATGAGCTCGGTCTCGGTGTACGGGCGGGTGGCGGAGCTGCGGCTCACGGAGGACGCCCCGCTGCGTCGCATCGGCGACCCGTACGGCGACACCAAGGCCGACGCGGAGGAGATCGTCGCGGCCCATGCGAAGGCCGGCGAACTCGATCTCACGATCCTCCGCCCCACGGTGATCTGGGGGCCCGGCGATGCGCTCTTCCTGCCGAAGCTGATCGAGAACCTGCGGAGCGGTCGGGCGCGCGTCGTCGGCAAAGGCACCAACACCGTCGACGCCGTGCACGTGGACGATGTCGCCGAGCTGGTGGCGCGCGTGCTCGGCAGCCCGGCCTCGATCGGGCGCGTCTACAACGTGAACCATCCCGCGAACCCGACCTGGAGCGAGTGGGTGGCGCAGTGCGCGGCCGCGATCGGTGCGCCCCCGCCGGCCAGGCACCTGCCGTATCCCGTGGCCTTCGCGCTGGCGGCGGCGATGGAGCTCGTCGCGGCAGTGACGGGCAAGCCCGCGCGGCTCACGCGCTACTCGGTGCGGGTGATCGGCCGGCAGTACCGCTATGCCGTCGATCGCGCCCGCGAGGAGCTCGGCTTCACGCCCCGGATCGTGCTCGCGCCGGGCGTCGTTGAAGAGGCTACGCGCGCGGCGTGAACTCGCACGGCAGGTGCTTGATGCCATTGATGAAGAAGGACGCCAGCCGATCCGGCTTGCCCGCCACCTGGATGTCCGGAAGGCGCTGGAAGAGTTCGCGGAACATCACGGTGATCTCGCGGCGAGCGAGATGCGCGCCCATGCAGAAGTGCGGGCCGGGGCCGCCGAAGCCGACGTGCGGATTTGGCGCGCGGCGAACGTCGAACGCAAAAGGTCCGTCGAAGACGTCCTCGTCACGGTTCGCCGAGCAGTACCAGAGAACGACCTTCTCACCGGCACGGATGCGCTGGCCGCGGATCTCGGTGTCTTGCAGCGCCGTTCGACGGAAGTGGATCACGGGCGTGGCCCAGCGCACGATCTCGTCCACGGCCGTCGGCGCCACGGCTTCGAAGTCCGCCTGCCAGATCGCTCGCTGCTCGGGATGCTCGCACAGCGTCAGGAGGCCGTGGCTGATGGCGTTACGCGTGGTCTCGTTGCCGGCAACGACGAGGAGAACGAAGAAGGAGCCGAGCTCCTGATCCGAGAGCCGCTCGCCGTCGACCTCGGCGTTCACCAGTGCGGAGGTGAGATCGTCCGTCGGATGCTTCACCCGGTGCCGGCCGAGGTCCTGCACGAGCTGCGAGAGCTCGGCGCCGGCTCGCAGCAGGCTGGGCACGATCTGCGCCGGATCGCTGGTGTATTCGGGATCTCCGGCGCCAAGAATCGAATTCGTGCGGTCGAAGACGAACTTCTCCTCGCTCTTCGGTATGCCCATCATGTTGCAGATGATCTCGAGCGGGAGCGCTGCTGCGATTTCGGTCACGAAGTCGCAGCGTCCCATGCCACAGACGCGGTCGAGGATCTCGGTCGCGACGCGCTGCACCTGGTCTTCCACGCGCCCGATCATGCGGGGCGTGAACCCGCGCGAGACGATGCGGCGCATGCGCGCATGACGTGGGTCGTCCATGTTGATCATCGACCCGAAGAACTCGAGGAAGGGTTCGGGCAGGTCGCCGATGTTCGAGCCCCGGCCGGAGCAGAAGAGCTCGGGCTGGCGGCTCGCGAGCAGCACGTCGGCGTGCTTCGTGAGCGCCCAGTAGCCCGGGCCCTGCGGGAAGAAGCCCGTGTCGAGCTCCTCGTGAAAGGAGACCGGCCGCTCCCTGCGCAGCGTTGCGAAGGCGCCCTCGCGCTCCGGCATCGGGCGCAGCCAGAACTGCGGATCCGAGAGCCAGATCTTGTCGAGGGGCAGGATCGATCTCGGCTGCATGGCGTCTCCCGTTTCAGTCTGCTTCCTGCGCCGGTTCCTGCTCAGGCCCGCTTCGCCCGACACGCCGGCGGATCGATTGTACGATGCGCGCGAGCGTGAAGCCCTTGCCGCGCTGCTCGAGCTGGAAGTAGTGGTCGCCGTCGCCCTTCACGAGGAGCTGAACGGTTTCGCCGGCCAGAAGCTCCTCGAGGCGTTCGCCCTCGCGCAGCGGATGCTCGAAGCGTGCGAAGACGCGTCGCCCGTCGATCGCGAGCAGCGCCACGTGCACCGGCCCGGCCTTGCCTTCGGCCGTCACGTAGATGCTGGTCGCGGCTTCCACCACGCCGCGCGCCCCGTGCAGGCTCGGCTGCGCCGTCTCCCGCCGCTGATCGCTCGCCTCGAAGGTGAGCCGCGGCTGCGGCACGGGCTGGCGGCGCCGGCGAGTGTCCGTGGCCTCGAGAAGCGTGACGTAGACGTTGTTGCCGGGCCCGCCGATCGAGTGCGCGAGGCCGATGCGGGCGCCTTTCACTTGCGCCTTCGGGTTCGGGAAGCGGCCCGTGATCTGCAGGTAGCTCTCGGCGATCTGGAACAGACCCGTCCCGCCCACGGGATGGCCGCGCGCCTTCAGACCTCCCGAGAGATTGGTCGGCAGCCGCCCGCGCACGCCCGTCACGGGATGCTCCAGTGGATCGACCGGATCGCCGCGCGTCTTGCCGACCAGCGCCTCGATGGCGTCATCGGCGTCGACGAGACCCAGATCGGCGAGATCGATCGGCAGCAGGCTGTTGAAGGCGTCGTGCGCCTCCACCACCAGGCCCTCGAGCTCGCGCGGATCGCGGATGCCGGCGCGCCAGTAGGCGAGCTGCGCCGCGCGGCGCGTGGCTGCGAGGTGGGCCAGCTCGGCGCGATCGAGGATCGACGATGTATCGGTCGCCGAGCCGAGGCCCGCCACGCGAACGGCCTGGGGCCGCGAGGTGAGGATCACGGCCGCCGCCCCGTCGCAGATGGGCGAGCAATCTTTCCGCATCAGCGGCGTGGCGACGGGGAGGTTCTGGGTCGCGTCGAAGTAGGCCTCCAGCGGCTCGGGCTTGCCCTGGAAGGCAGCCAGCGGATTGTCGGCGCCGAGCGCGTGGGCCCGGAACATGAGCCGCGCCAGCACCTCGGAGATGGCCCGTCCCTTGAGCTTGCGCTCCTTGAACCAGGCCTGTGTCACGAGGGCGATCAGCGCCGGCATGGTGAAGCCGAAGCTCCGCTCCACGGGATCGACCGTCTTCGACATGATGTGGGTGGCCACCTCGGTGGTGACCGTCTTCATGCGCTCGCCGCAAAGCACGAGCACGCTCTCGAACTCGCCCGAAGCGATCTTGTAGGTGGCCTCGTGGAGGGCTGCCGCCCCGGTCGACGAGGCGGTTTCGCTGCGGACGGCAGGAATGCCCGTCAGCCGCAGGTGATCCGCCACCTTGGTGGCGATGTTGGCGCGATTCTCGAACTCCTCGCTGTCCATGATGCCCACTTGCAGGGCATCGAAGGAGCGGACCGGCGAGTCTTCGAGGGCGCGGCGGTAGGCCTCCGCGAAGAGGTCGAAGGCACTGCCGAAGATGCGGCCCGTGAGGTCCACCTTCGTGAGCCCGACGCTCGCGATGTAGACCTCCTTCGCCATTCGCCAGCATGGTAGCCTACGCCGTGACGCACGGGCCGGCGCGGGGCCAGATTGGCAGGGCGAGGCGCGGCAGGGGCACGGCTGGGCACGACAACGGGGGGGACGATGCGGGCGATCCGGATCCTGGTGGTGGTGCTGCTGCTGATCGTCGTGGGTGGCCTCGCCCTGCGGTTCTCGGGCGTCGGCTTCGGCGTCGGGCGGGGCCCGGTGATCCAGCCCGGCAGCGCCCTCGTGCTCGATCTCGAGGGCGAGTACGTCGAGGCGCCCGAGGCGCCCCTGCTGGCGCGCCTGCTCGGGCAGCACCGCGTGCCGCTGGTGTCGGTGCTCTCCGAGCTCCGCAAGGCCGGCCGCGACGCACGCATCTCGACCGTGGTGCTCCGCATCCGCGGGCTCGACATCGGCTGGGCGAAGGCGCAGGACCTGCGCGACGCGATTCTCGCGCTGCACGATCGCGGCAAACGCACCTATGCCTACGTCGAGTGCGAACGCTTCGGTGCCAACCGCGAGTACTACGTCGCCAGCGCGGCCGACGAGGTCTGGCTCTCGCCCGGCACGCGGGTGCCCTTCGTGGGCCTCGCGGCCGACTATCTCTTTCTCGGCGGCCTGTGGGAGAAGCTCGGCGTCTCG
>CAYOIG010000414.1:0-2622 GCA_964403915.1 uncultured Myxococcaceae bacterium | reverse complement strand
TGAACAAGCGCCTGGGGCTTGTCGACGCGCCGACGACTCGAATCCTCCGGACTGAGGACATGATCGCGATCGTGCGCCGGATGATTCAGATCAATAACGGCGACGGCGACCCGGACGACATTGACCACCTGGGCAACCGTCGGGTGCGCTCCGTCGGCGAGCTGATCGCGAACCAGTTCCGCGTGGGCATCCTGCGAATGGAGCGGGTGGTCCGGGAGCGCATGACGATCACGGACCCGGAGGAGGCCACGCCCTCGGCGCTGGTCAACATCCGGCCGATCGTCGCGTCGATGAAGGAGTTCTTCGGCGGCTCGCAGCTGTCGCAGTTCATGGACCAGGTCAACCCGCTGGCGGAGCTAGCGCACAAGCGACGCCTGTCGGCGCTTGGCCCGGGCGGCCTGTCGCGAGACCGCGCCGGCTTCGATGTGCGCGATGTGCACTTCAGCCACTACGGCCGCATCTGCCCGATCGAGACGCCTGAAGGCCCGAACATCGGCCTGATCGGCAACCTCGCGACGTACGGGCGGGTGAACGAGTTCGGGTTCATCGAGACTCCGTACCGGCCCGTCTACCACGAGGTCAAGAAGACCATCAAGGACCTGACGGGACGCGTACTCGCGCAGAACGTGCGCGGCAGCGGCCGCCAGATCGCGCGCGAGGGCGACTACGTCGATGCGGAGCTGGCGCGGACGATCGCGCAGAACGCGGACGCGGACGCCATCGAGGTGGTGCCGTTCGCCTCGAGCGAAACGATGTACCTCGACGCGTACGAGGAGGACCAGTACACGATCGCCCAGGCGAACACGCTGCTGGACGATGACGGCAACTTCCTCGACCCCCGTGTCGAGGTGCGCGCGGGTGACCGCCCGAAGATGGTGCCGGCCACAGACGTCGAGTTCATCGACGTGTCGCCTCGGCAGATGGTGTCCGTCGCGGCCGCGCTCATCCCCTTCCTCGAGCACGACGACGCGAACCGCGCGCTCATGGGTGCGAACATGCAGCGCCAGGCCGTGCCGCTGATCCGGCCGGAGCGCCCGCTCGTCGGGACCGGCATCGAGATGCAGGCGGCCGTTGACTCGGGGCAGGTGCTGGTAGCGGAGGAGGACGGCGAGGTCACCGCGGCCTCAGCGAACTTCATCACCGTCAAGTACAACTCGGGCCGGCAGGAGACGTACACGCTCCTGAAGTTCGTGCGGTCGAACCAGGGGACGTGCGTGAACCAGCGCCCGCTGGTGAAGCGTGGCGACCGCGTGCGTCGCAACCAGCCGCTCGCCGACTCATCGTCGACGGACAACGGGGAGCTGGCGCTGGGCCAGTCGGTCCTCGTGGCGTTCATGTCCTGGGAAGGGCTGAACTTCGAGGACGCGATCGTGCTGTCCGAGTCGCTGATCCGCGACGACAAGTTCACCTCGATCCACATCGAGAAGTACGAGGTGGAGGCACGCGACACCAAGCTCGGTCCTGAGGAGATCACGCGGGACATTCCGAGCGTCGGCGAGGAGTCCCTGCGCGACCTCGATGAGGACGGGATCATCCGCGTCGGTGCGGAGGTCCGCGAGGGCGACATTCTCGTTGGCAAGATCACGCCGAAGGGTGAGACCGAGCTGACGCCGGAAGAGAAGCTCCTGCGCGCCATCTTTGGTGAGAAGGCGCGCGAGGTGAAGGACACCAGTCTGCGCGTGCCGCACGGCGAGCGCGGCAAGGTGATCGACGTGCGCGTCTTCAAGCGCAGCGCCGATGACGAGCTGTCGGCCGACGTGAACATGATGGTGCGCGTCTCGGTGGCGCAGAAGCGCAAGATTTCCGAGGGCGACAAGATGGCCGGTCGCCACGGCAACAAGGGTGTCGTCTCGCGGGTGATGCGCCTCGAGGACATGCCATACCTCGCCGACGGTCGCCCGGTCGAGATCGTGCTGAACCCGATCGGCGTGCCGTCCCGCATGAACGTCGGCCAGGTGCTGGAGACGCACCTCGGCTGGGCCGCGTCCACCCTCGGGTACCGCGTGGCAACGCCGGTGTTCGACGGTGCGACTGACGACGAGATCCAGGACGCGCTGGGGCGCGCGTGGATCGCGTACCAGGCGAACGCCGTCGAGACCGAGCGGGCGCTGGCGGCGGCGGACTCGCTGGTTGGCCAGCGTGTCGACGTGGCGGCGATGGAGCAGTACCTGACCGAGGCCGGGTTCGACCCTGACGAGGTGCTGCGCAGCGGACCTCCGGGCACCGCCCGGGGCGCCTGCCTCTCGCTCTGGCTCGAGCAGCACGGGGAGCGGAACGTTCGCAACCTGTCCGACGAGCGCTTCTTCGAGCGCGTCGACGCCGTGGCGAAGAAGTTCGCCGAGGCCCCGCCGATCCTCGGGAAGCAGACCGTGTACGACGGCCGCACGGGCGAGCGCTTCGACCAGCCGGTGACCGTGGGCTACATCTACATGCTCAAGCTGGCACACCTCGTTGAGGACAAGGTGCACGCGCGGTCGACCGGCCCCTACTCGCTGATCACGCAGCAGCCGCTGGGTGGGAAGGCGCAGTTCGGTGGCCAGCGCTTCGGGGAGATGGAGGTGTGGGCGCTCGAGGCGTACGGCGCCGCGTACGCGCTCCAGGAGATCCTCACCATCAAGTCCG
>CAYOIG010000413.1:0-5229 GCA_964403915.1 uncultured Myxococcaceae bacterium | reverse complement strand
CTGGCAAAGCTCGCCGCGGAGCTCGGTCCGGGAGCGCCGCGCGAGCTGTGGATCCGCATCGGGGGCCGCGCGGAGTAGCGCCGGCTGCGTGGGCCGGCCGGGGGGCCTCCCGTCAGCCGCCGGACGATCTCCGGCGCGCCGAAAGGGCCCCTGCGCCACCGAGAGCCAGGGCCCGCACGAGTCGGCTATTCTCGCGAGGCCATGAGCCAGCCCCCCCGACCCACGGCCCCCGGGCCCGGCCTCGTCTGCGACTTCTGCGGCCAGCACTCGGCCAGCGTGCGCCGGGTCGCCCTCGACCGGGGCTACGACCGCCTGCAGCCGCCGGCCCGCGCTCTCTACGCCTGCCCCCCGTGCTCAGAGGCGAAGGAGAAAGCCCGCAAAGGGCTCCCGCCCCGTTGACCCTCCCGCGGCGGTTCCCTAGATTCGGCCGCCGCTTACGCCTCGAAGGAGCCTCCATTCCATGGTCAAGATCCGTCTCACGCGCGCGGGCGCGAAGAAGCGACCCTTCTATCGCGTGATCGCCATCGACGAGCGCGACAAGCGCGATGGCCGCGCGCTCGAATTTCTCGGCACCTACGACCCGAAGACCAAGCCCCCGCTCGTGACCCTCGACGTCGCTCACGTCGACGCGTGGGTCGCCAAAGGCGCGCAGCTCTCGGATTCCGTTCGCTCGATCCTGAAGCAGGCGCGTGCCGCCGCACAGGCGAGCGGCGGAGCGGCCTAGCCCATGGCGGAGCGAGGATCTCCCGGTGAGCTGGTGGAGTTCATGGCGAAGGCGCTCGTCTCCGACCCGTCGGCGGTGGCCGTACGCGAGCTCGCCGGCGAATCAGTCGTCGAGCTCGAGACGTCCGAGGCGGATCGCGGCCGCGTGATCGGTCGTCAGGGCCGCGTAGCGAAGGCGATGCGTGCCGTGCTGGCTGCTTCCCGCGTGGGGGCGGCCTGGCGGCTCGAGATCATCGACTAGGAGGGCCGGTCGTGCTCGGCCGCGTCCTCGGCGCCCACGGGCTCCAGGGCATGGTGCGGGTGAAGTGGCTCGGAGACGGGCCGGACAATCTGATCGGGGCGCCGGCGCTGCGGCTCGCACGGACACCGGATGGCACGGGCGCGCGGAGCTACGAAGTTCGCGGCCACTTGCAGGGAAGGCCCGGTGAGGTGCGGCTCGCACTGTCGGGCATCGGCGACCGCGACGCTGCCGAGCGCCTCAAAGGCCTCTGGGTGCTCGGCGATCCGGAGGAGCTGCCGGCCCTCCCGCCGGGTGAGCATTATTGGTACGAGCTGATCGGCTGCCGGGTGGAGACCCGGGACGGTCGCAGCATCGGCACGGTGAAGGAGATCTGGGAGACCGGGGCGCACGACGTCCTGGTGGTCGAGGTGGCGGACGGGCGGAGGGTTCTCCTGCCGGCGGCCGGCGCATTCCTGCGAGAGATCGACGTGGCGGGGCAACGGCTCGTGGTCGAGGAGATCCCGGGCCTGCTCGATCCCGCCTGAGGCGAGGGCGATGCTCCGGATCGACGTGGTGACGATCTTTCCGGGGCTCTTCGAGGCCTTCCTCGGCGAGTCGATCGTGGGGATCGCGGGCAAGGCGGGCGCGCTCGAGGTCGTGACGCACGATCTGCGGGCCTTCACGACCGACCGGCACCGAAGCGTGGACGATGCGCCCTACGGCGGCGGGCCCGGCATGGTGATGAAGCCCGAGCCCCTGGTGGCGGTGATCGAAGCGCTGGCGGGGGCGAAGGGAGCGGGGCGGCAAGGGCAGGTGCTCCTTCTCTCGCCCCAGGGAGAGCGACTCGATCAGGCGCGCGTGGCGCAGATGGCCTCGGCCTCGCACCTCGTGCTGGTATGTGGACGCTACGAAGGGGTCGATCAGCGGGTGATCGACCTCGCAGTGGATGAGGAGATCTCGATCGGAGATTACGTGCTCTCGGGCGGCGAGGTGCCGGCCATGGTCGTGATCGAGGCCGTGGCGCGTCTGCTTCCCGGGGTGCTCGGCAACCCGGAATCGGCCGGGTCGGATTCCTTCGGGCAGGGGATGCTCGAGGGGCCGCAGTACACTCGGCCTGCGGTCTTCCGCGGGCGGGCCGTGCCCGATGTCCTGCTCTCTGGAAATCATGCGGCCGTAGCGCGCTGGCGCGCCGAACGAGCCGTCGAGACGACGCGCCGCCGCCGGCCGGATCTGCTCCGGCCGACCACGCGCGCGAAGAAAGAGAAAGAAGAGGAAGTGCGATGAGGACCATGGACGCCATCGAGCAGGGAGCCCTGCGCCGCGATCTGCCTCCGTTTCGCTCCGGCGACACCGTGAAGGTGCACGTCAAGGTGAAGGAGGGCGAGAAGGAGCGGACCCAGATGTTCGAGGGCGTCGTGATCCGCCGCCGCCGGGGCGGCGCCTCGGCCACCTTCACGGTGCGCAAGATCTCCTACGGCGTCGGCGTCGAGCGCATCTTCCCGGTCGAGTCGCCCACGGTCGAGAAGGTCGAGATCAAGAGCCGGGGTCACGTGCGCCGCTCGCGTCTCTACTTCCTGCGCGAGCTGCGCGGCAAGAAGGCGCGCCTGCGCTCGAAGCTGCGCGATCTGTCCGGGCTCGTGGCGCCCGACCAGAGCGATCCCGCGACGGCGGCCGAGGCCCCTGCGGAGCTCGCCGCGCCTGCGGAGCCGACCGAGAGCTGAGCGCGAACGCGTCGCCTACGAGCGGGGCGGCGGAGCGGTGCCGTCGCGCCGGGGACGACATCGGGCTCGGCATCAGTCGCCCGCGTCGAACGCGCCTTCGAGATGGCGGACGCTCCAGCAGCCGGCGGCATCGCGCTCGCAGCAAATGACGTCGAAGCGCACGCTTCGCGGGCGGGGACGCGCCGTCGCCAGCCAGGCCGCGGCGCCGCGCACGATGCGCGCCCGCTTGCGGGCATCGACCGCCTCCTCGGGCAGGCCACACCGCCGTGCCCGGCGGCTCTTCACCTCGACGAAGGCCACCAGGCCCCCGCGCTCTGCCACGAGGTCGAGCTCGACACCGCCGGCCCGGAGGTTGCGGGCCAGCAGCCGCCAGCCCCTGGCCGCGAGATGCGCGGCCGCACGCTCCTCACCCTCGGCGCCGAAGGCGCGCCGGTCGTCCGCTCCCGGATTCTTCACGCTGCCCTCCGCGGGACGCGGCGAGGTGCGGCTACAGTGTAGGGCCTGGAGGCCGGGGTGGGGACGCTCTACGTGATTGCGACGCCGATCGGCAATCTCGAGGACGTGACGCTGCGCGCGCTGCGGCTGCTGCGTGAGGCCGACTGCGTGCTGGCGGAGGACACCCGCCGCACGCGCATCCTGCTGGAGCGCCACGGCATCCCCGCGCGGCCCATCTCGCTGCATGCTCACAACGAAGCCGCGCGTACGGCCGAGGTGCTGGCGCGGCTCGCGGGCGGGGCGGCGGTGGCGCTCGTCTCCGACGCGGGCACGCCCCTCGTCTCCGACCCCGGCGAGCGGCTGGTGGCGGCGGCCGCGGCCGCCGGCCACGCGGTCGTTCCCGTGCCGGGCCCGTCGGCAGTGCTGGCGGCGCTCTCGGCCTCGGGCCTGCCGGCTTCGGCGTTCACGATGCTCGGCTTCCTGCCGCGCCGGGCCTCGGTGCGCAGCGCGTTGCTGCAGCGCCTGCGCACGGCTCCCGAGACCCTCGTGCTCTTCGAGGCGCCGGGCCGCGTCGGCGCAACCCTCGCCGCACTGCACGAAGCCCTCGGCGAGCGCCCCGCCTGCGTCGCGCGCGAGCTGACGAAGCTGCACGAGGAGCTCGTTCGCGGCCCGCTCTCAGCGCTGGCGATGCGCTTCGCGGCGGCGCCGCCGCGGGGCGAGGTGACGCTGGTCGTGGGCGGCAGGACGGCAGAGGCCGCACGCGCGGATGCAGCCGGAGACGAGGAAGCCCTCGACGCCCTCATCCGCGAGCGCGTGGCCGCGGGCTGCTCGCCGCGCGACGTTGCGGCCGAGCTCTCCGGCAAGGGGCGGATGCGCCGGCGCGAGGCCTACACCCGGGCGCTGCGGGCGCGCGGCGGCTCGTGACGCGAGAAGCGTTCGCACGCTGGCTTCGCACCGTACGCCACCTGCGCCTGCAGCAGGTGGCCGGACAGCTCCGTCTGCGGCTGCGGGGGGAGGGCGTGCCGGCGCCGCCGTCGGGCCCGCCGCCGGCTCTCGCCTTCGAGACGCCTGCGACGCCGTTCCTGCCCGGCCCGCCCCACGCCTTCAGCGACGGTGCGCGCCGCTTCCGCCTGCGCAATCGCGAGGTCGCCTTCGCCGACCGGGTCGATTGGAACTACGCCGACGAGGGGCCGCTGTGGGCCTACGATCTCCACTCCTTCGGCTGGGCGCGCCGGCCGGCGCTCGATCCCGGGGCGCGCCGCGCGCTCGTTCTCGACTGGATCGCGCGTCATCCGCGTGGCGTCGGCTGGAGCCCGCACCCCACGAGCCTGCGCAGCCTCTCGTGGCTCGCGCTGCTGCTGACGCCCGGCGCGCTCGGGGCGAGCGAGACCGCGCGCGGCGCCGTCCTCGCCTCGCTTGGCGCGCAGGTCGGCTTTCTCGCAGAGCACCTCGAGACGCACCTGCTCGCGAACCACTACCTCTCGAATCTTCTCTCGGTAACGCTTTCGGGTGTCGCTCTCGAGGGCGGGGGCGCGAAAGGCTGGCTCGCCCACGAGCAGCGGCTTCGCGCCGAGCTGGGGGAGCAGGTGCTCGCCGACGGGCTCCACTGCGAGCGGAGCCCGATGTATCACGCCTGCCTGCTGGAGACCGTGCTCGACGGCGTGAACCTCGTGGCGGCAAAGCCGGGGCGGGCACCGGCGGCTCTCGGGGAGGCGCTGGCGGATGCCGCGGCGCGCATGCTCGGCGCGCTCTCCGTCGTCACGCACCCCGACGGCGAGATTGCGCTCTTCGCCGACTCCGCCTTCGGCATCGCACATCCGCCGGCAGTGCTCGCCGACTATGCCGCGCGCCTCGGCGTCTTGCCGCGCGCCCCGGCCCGCGCGGGCGTGCTGGATGCTGGTGGCTACGTCCGGCTCGAGGCCGGCCCCTTCGTGCTCCTCGCGTCGGTGGCCGGCCCGATGCCCGCCCACCAGCCCGGCCACGCCCACTGCGATGCGCTCGCCTTCGAGCTCTCGGTGGGCGGCGAGCGCGTCGTCACCGACACCGGCGTGCACGAGTACATCCCCGGGCGGCTGCGCGATCTCTCGCGCGCCACGCGCTCCCACGCGACGCTCGAGGTCGAGGGCCGCG
>CAYOIG010000412.1:0-2878 GCA_964403915.1 uncultured Myxococcaceae bacterium | reverse complement strand
TGCGCGATCTCGACCAGCGCGTCGTGGAGAGGGTTGCCGGCGAGGATGCCCGCGCCCACGCTCGACTCCAGCATCTTCGCGCCGTGCGCCACCCGGATCGTCTCGACCGAAGCCAGGCCTGGGCAGACGGCCTTGCGACCGCCGGAGTAGCCCGCCATCAGGTGGGGCTCGACGAGGCCGGTCACGATTCGCAGGTCTCGCTGCACGAAGAAGCGGTCGATCTGGATCGGGAGCCCGCCTCGCGTCGTGCCGAGATTCACGTGAGAGGCACCATCGCGGGCGTCGTGCTGCACCACGCGCAGGGTGCGCGCGAGCTCGGTGCCGAGGATCTCGCGCAGCTCCTCCGGCGTCGCCGGCCGGTGAAGCCCGGTCGCGACCTGCACCGTCACCGCCTCGGGTGCGAGCCCCCCGAGGCGCAGGGCGTCGAGCAGGGGAGGCAGGATCAGTGCGTTCGGCACGGGGCGCGTCCTGTCGCTCACGACGATCACGGCGTCCCGGCGACCCCGCGCGAGCACGTGCAAGGGGCAGGCGGCGAGCGGAGCTGCGAGCGCGGCGCGCAGCGCGGCGGCCGGATCCGCGAGCGGCGGTACGGAAGCCTTGCGCAGCACGTCCACCCGTACCGGTCCGCTCGCCGACGGCTCCGGCAGCGTGATCTCGCGTTCTCCCTTGCCGTAGGCCAGGCCGATGCGCATCGACCGGAAGTATTTCCGCCGCGCGGTTCCAGGGCCAGTGCGGTGCCACGCGTCCGGAGCGTGGTACCGTTGCCGCCAGGGGGAAGTCGTGAGGGGAAGGGTGCGCCGCGGCTTCGGGCTCGCGACGATCGTCTTCGTGTTCGCTGCCAGCGTCGTGCGCGCGCAGGAGGCGCCGCCCACGCGCGCGTCGCTGCTGCCGGTGGACGCCGGCCGCGCACGCTTCGGGACGGTGGTGATCGACGCCGGCCATGGCGGCGAGGATCACGGAGCGGAGGGTCCGGACGGCCTGCTCGAGAAGGACGTCGTGCTGGAGGTGGCGCAGCGCCTCGCCGAGCAGCTTCGCGGCGAGGGGCTGCGCGTCGTACTGACCCGCGATCGTGACGTTGCCGTCGCTCTGCAGGAACGCACCCGCATCGCCAATGACGCCGGCGGCGAGCTCTTCGTCTCGGTCCACGCGAACGCCGCACCGAGCCGTGCGGCGCGCGGCATGGAGACCTACTTCCTCTCCCTCGACGCCAGCGACGAGGCCTCCGGTCGGATGGCGGCACAGGAGAACGAGGCCTTCGGTAATGGAGTCTCCGCTGCGGGCCCCGGCGCCGATCCGCTTGCCGCGATTCTCGGTGACCTCACGAGCACCGGCCATCTGGCGGACTCCGACGAATTCGCTCGGCTCGTCCACGGCAGGCTCGCGGCCATCGATGCCGTACCGTCACGGGGCGTGAAGCAGGCGCCCTTCGTGGTGCTGATGGGGGTACGAATGCCCGCTGCGCTGATCGAGATCGGCTTCATTACCAATGCGCGGGAAGCCCGGGGACTCGCCGGGGCCGAGCGACAGGACGCGCTCGCCGGCGCTCTTGCCGGAGCCGTGCTGGAGTTCGGGCGCCGCCAGGATGCGCGCCGCGGCGAGACCGGGGAGGGAGGCTCGTGACGACGGCGGGGAAGCAGGTGCAGCGTGGGGATGGGCGTGGCCTCGCCGAGCTTCGTCCGGTGCGCTTCCAGCTCGACTTCACGGACAATCCGCTCGGATCCGTGCTGGCCGAATCCGGCCGCACGAAGGTGCTCTGCACGGTCAGCGAGGAGAACAGCGTGCCGCGCTTCCTGCTCGGGAAGAAGCGCGGCTGGGTCACGGCCGAGTACTCGCTGCTGCCCGGATCGACCGATCGGCGCACCGATCGCGAGGCCGCCCGCGGCAAGCTCACCGGACGCACGCAGGAGATCCAGCGCCTCATCGGCCGGAGCCTGCGCGCCGTGGCCGATCTCGAAGCGCTCGGCGAGCGCACGCTCTGGGTCGATTGTGACGTTCTGCAGGCCGACGGCGGAACCCGAACCTGCGCGGTGACGGGAGCCTACGTGGCGCTGGCCCTTGCCGTGAAGCGCCTTCTCGCACGCAAGGCGATCGAGCGCAGCCCGCTCCGCGACTCGGTCGCTGCCATCTCCGTGGGCGTGGTCGGCGGACGCGTCATGCTCGACCTCTGCTACGAGGAGGATGCCCGCGCCGAGGTCGACATGAACGTCGTGGCGACGGGGGCGGGACGCTTCGTCGAGGTGCAGGGAACTGCGGAGCAGGGCACGTTCTCGGCCGAGGATCTCTCCGCAATGACGGCGCTCGCGAGCGCGGGTATCCGCGAGCTGACACGCCTGCAGTGCGAGGCCCTCGCCGCAGCGACGTGCTGAAGGATGGCTCGCCCCGTGTCGGAGGCCCTGCAGGCGGCGGCCTGGATCGTGGCCACGCAGAACGCCGGGAAGCTCGCCGAGATGCGCGCGCTACTCGCCGATCTGCCGCTCTCGCTCCGGAGCCTCGCGGACGTCCCGGACGTCGTGCTCCCGGCCGAGGGGGACGACTACGCTGCGAATGCTCTCGCGAAGGCGCGAGCCGTTGCGCTGGCCACGGGCCTGCCTGCTCTCGGCGACGACTCCGGCCTCGAGGTGGAGGCGCTCGGCGGCGGGCCGGGTGTTCGCAGCGCCCGCTACGGTGGGCCGGGCCTCTCCGATGCCGAGCGTGTCGGGCTCCTGCTGCGTGACCTCGCGGGCGTGCCTGCCACGAAGCGCGGGGCGCGCTTCGTCTGCGTCGTCGCGTTGTCTACGCCGGATGGTGTCACGATGACGGCGCACGGGTTCTGCGCGGGGCGCATCCTCGACGCGCCCCGCGGCGAGGCCGGCTTCGGCTACGACCCGGTCTTCGCTCC
>CAYOIG010000411.1:0-3037 GCA_964403915.1 uncultured Myxococcaceae bacterium | reverse complement strand
GCCGCGTGCTCGGGCCGGAGGATGCCGTCCTGGTATGCACGCCCGGAGCGGCGCCCCCCGGCGTCGATCCCGCCTGGATCACGGGACGCGGCCTCGTGCAGGGGCAGGCCGCCGCCTACCTCTGCTGCGGAACGCGCTGCTCGCTGCCCGTCACCGACCCCGGCCGGCTTCAGTCGGCGGCGACGTCCTCGATCGGCAGCGGGAACGGCCCCTCGTAGCGCATGGCGCGCCACTGCAGCAGATAGCCCGAGGCATTGGAGGTGCCGACGGGCGCCTCGTCGAAGCGCTGCTGCGCGAAGCCGCGCAGCGCCGCCATCACCGCACCGTGGCTGACGAGGATCACCTCTTCGCCGAGATGCGCGGCGGCAATCGCATCGAGCGCCCTCCCGGCACGCTGCGCCACCTCGGCGAGCGTTTCTCCGCCCGGCGGCCGATGGGTCCAGCGTCCGATCCCGCCGGCGGAAGGATCCGCGACGTAGTCGGCATAGGAGTGGCCCCGCAGCTCGCCGAAATCCTGCTCACGCAGATCTTCGACGATGCGCGGCTCGAGACCGAGCGCGCCGCCGATCAGACGCGCGGTCTCGAGGGCCCGCACGAAGGGGCTGGCGTAGAGCGCCACGGGATCGAAGCGGCCGAGGAGCTGCCGGCCCGTGCGAAGCGCGTCCTCCCGGCCGCGCGGCGTCAGCGGCTCGTAGGGTCCGCGCGTAAAGCGCCGCTCGGCATTTGCCACGCTTTCGGCGTGCCGGATGAGGATCAGTCGGGCCATGGCTACCAGCTCTCCCGGGCCCGAGGATCCCTGCGCGGCACCGCTCGCGCAACATCACCGGACGGCAGCGTCCTGCTAACGTCCGTCGCATGCGGGCGTCCCGCTGCAACCCGAAGCCGCCACGCCCTACAGGAGCCGCGATGAACTTCGAACCCTCCGAGAAGACCCGGCAGATTCTCGCTCAGGTCGAGCGCTTCATGAACGAGCACGTGTATCCGAACGAGCGGGCGATCTACGACCAGGTCGAGAAGTCGGGAGATCCGCACCACGACCCGCCGCTCTGGCGCGAGCTGGCCCAGAAGGCCCGGGGCATCGGCCTCTGGAATCTCTTCCTGCCCGACACCGAGCACGGCGCAGGGCTCACGAACCTCGAGTACGCGCCGCTCTGTGAAGTGATGGGGCGCAGCCCGATCGCTCCCCGGATCTTCAACTGTCATGCCCCCGACACGGGCAACATCGAGATTCTCGCCCAGTTCGGCACACCCGAGCAGAAGGAGCGCTGGCTGCAGCCGCTGCTCGACGGCGAGATCCGCTCCTGCTTCTCGATGACCGAGCCCGAGGTCTCGAGCGCGGATCCGACCCAGCTCCAGAGCCGTGCCGTTCGCGACGGAGACGACTTCGTCATCAACGGCCACAAATGGTTCACCTCCGGCGCCATCGGCGCGAAGGTCGCGATCGTGATGGTCGTGACCGACCCGGACGCGGCGCCCCACGCACGGGCCAGCATGATTCTCGTGCCGACCGATACCCGCGGCTTCGACATCGTTCGTGCCGTGTCGGTGATGGGCCATGCCGGCGGCGGCGGCCACTGCGAGATCCGCTACGACGACTGCCGCGTGCCGGCCTCGAATCTGCTCGGGCCGCTCAACGGCGGCTTCATGATCGCCCAGGCGCGACTCGGCCCCGGCCGCATCCATCACTGCATGCGCACCCTCGGCATGGCCGAACGCGCCTTCGAGCTGATGTGCCGCCATGCGAACACGCGCAAGGCCTTCGGTAGCATGCTCGGCGAGAAGCAGTTCGTGCAGGAGTGGATCGCTACCTCGCGAATGGAGCTCGACCAGGCACGCCTGCTCACGCTGCACGCCGCGTGGAAGATGGACACCTACGGCAAGGAGCGCGCGCGACAGGAGATCTCCATGATCAAGGTGGTCGCGCCCAACGTCTGCATGAACGTCCTCGACCGTGCGATCCAGTGCATGGGCGCCCTCGGCGTCTCGGACGACACGCCCGTCGCGGCCTTCTGGCGCAACGCCCGCTCGCTCCGCATCGCCGACGGGCCGGACGAGGTACACAAGATGGTGATCGCGCGGCGCGAGCTCCGGCGCTTCGCGTGAGCCCGGAGCGCGGGCCTGGCCCGCTGCGCCCTCGCCTCGCCGCGATCCTCACCGGGGCAGCGCTCCTTCTCGGCGCCGCCGGCTGCCAGCGACTCGTGGACGCCCAGATCGAGCGCAACCTGACGCGCGCGCAGACCGGCCTGCCGGACGAGCCCGGGAGCCACGTCGTTCTCTGCGGCACGGGGTCTCCGATCGCAGACGCGAGCCGGGCAGGCGCCTGCACGGCCGTGCTCGCCGCCGGTCAGCTCTTCCTGGTGGACGTCGGCCCGGGCGCCTGGGAGAGCGTCGATCTGGCGAATCTTCCGCTGGCGCGGCTCTCGGGCGTGCTCCTCACGCACTTCCACTCGGATCACATCGGCGACCTCGGCGAAGCGATGACCGGGAGCTGGATCGCCGGCCGCCGGCAACCCCTCGACGTCTACGGCCCTGCCGGCACGGCGAAGGTGGTGGAGGGGTTCGTCGCGGCTTACGGCGCCGATGCCGATGCCCGCACGCGGCACCACGGCGAGGCCGCCATGCCGCGCGCCGCCGCGGGCGCGGTCGCCCACGAGCTCGACCTCGACGTGGACGATCCGGCCTCTCCCGAAGCGGTGGTGTTCGAGCGCGGCGGCCTGCGCATCACGATGTTCGCCGTGGACCATGCGCCGGTGCGGCCGGCCGTCGGCTACCGCTTCGACTACGGCGGGCGCTCCGTCGTCGTGACCGGCGATACGAAGAAGAGCGCTGCCGTCGCGAAGCACGCGGCTGGCGCAGATCTGCTGATCCACGAGGCGCTGCTTCCGGAGGCGGCGCTGCGCGCGTCGGCCGTGGCCGCGCGTCTCGGCAACGATCGCCTCGCCAAGCTCGCCTCCGACATCCCCGGCTACCACACCTCGCCGGTCGAGGCGGCGGAGGTGGCGAAGGCCGCCGGCGCCGAGAAGCTCGTGCTCACGCA
>CAYOIG010000410.1:0-7803 GCA_964403915.1 uncultured Myxococcaceae bacterium | reverse complement strand
CGCGGGTCCGATCGCGGTCGGGCGCGATGCGCGGGTGCATTCCCCCGAGCTGACGCGAGCCCTCATCGACGGCATTCGCGACGAGGGGATCGACGTGGTCGACCTGGGCCTCGTCGCGACGCCCATGCTGTATTTCGGCGTCGAAGCGACCGCGGCGGCGGCGGGTGTGATGGTCACGGCCTCCCACAATCCCGGCCGCTACAACGGCTTCAAGATCTGCCGCGCCCATGCCGTGCCCGTCGGCGAGGTGAGCGGACTGCGCGAGATCGAAGCGCTGTGTGCGGCACGCGCGGCGTTGCCGCCGGCGACGCGGCGCGGCGGGCTCGGCGCCCGCGACGTGCGCGAGGGCTACGCGCGCCACGTGCTCGCCGTCGGGACACACCGACCGCGGCTCAAGGTCGCCATCGACTGCGGCAATGGGATGGCCGCCATCGGCCTCGAGCCGCTGCTCGCGCGCCTGCCGCTCACGGTCGAGCGCCTCTACTTCGAGCCCGACGGCAGCTTCCCGAACCACGAGGCCGATCCGCTCAAAGAGGAGAATCTCCGCGACGTCGCCGCGGCCGTCCGGCGCACCGGAGCCGATCTCGGCGTGGCCTTCGACGGCGATGCCGACCGGGCCGTCTTCGTGGACGAGACCGGGCGGCCGATCTCCTCGGATCTCGTGACCGCGTTGCTGGCGGTGCCCCGGCTGCGGCGCTCCCCGGGAGGCCGCGTGCTCTACGACCTGCGCTCGAGCCGCGCGACACGCGAGGCCATCGAGGCGGCCGGTGGCGTCGCGCAGATGTGTCGCGTCGGGCACTCGTTCGTGAAAGCCGCCATGCGCGAGAGCGGCGCCCTCTTCGGCGGCGAGCTCTCCGGCCACTTCTACTTCCGTTTCTCCGACACGCTCGTGGCGGACGATGGCTGCGCGGCCTTCGTGGCGCTGCTCGACGTGCTCGCGATCGAGGGCCGGCCGCTCTCGGAGCTGGTGGCGCCCCTGCGGCGCTACTTCGCCACGGGCGAGATCAACCGGCGCGTGAAGGACGTCGACGGCCTGCTCCGTGCCATCGAGGCCGAGCACGCCGGCGCACCGGGCATCTCCCACATGGACGGCCTGCGAATCGAGTACCCCGAGTGGTGGTTCAGCCTGCGCCCGTCGAATACGGAGCCCATGCTGCGCCTCAACCTGGAGGCGATCACCGAGGAGCGCATGCTGCGAGAGCGCGACCGCCTGCTGGCGAGGATCGAGGCGGCGTAGCGCGGCGGCTCAGGAGCCCTTGCTGCGGGCCTCGAGCTCGCGCTCGATGATCGCGCTGAACTCCTCGACCGGCTTCGCGCCCGAGAGCATGATGCCGTTCACGAAGAAGGCCGGCGTGCCGCTCACACCCGCCTCGCGTCCAGCAGCCGCATCGGCATCGACCTTGTCCTTGAAGCGGCGCTCGGCGACACAGGCCTTGAACTTCTCGGGGTCGACGCCGACGGCGGCGGCGTAGCCCGTGAGATCGGCCTCCTCGAGCCCGCTCCCGGCGAAGATCTTCTCGTGGAACTCCCAGAACTTTCCCTGCTCGTTGGCGCACAGCGCGGCCTCGGCAGCCGGACGCGCGCGCGGATGGATCTGGTCCAGCGGGAAATGCCGGAAGACCAGGCGCACCTTGTCGGGATAGCGCTCGATCACCTGCTTCAGGATCGGCTCGGCGCGCTTGCAGAACGGGCACTGATAATCGCTGAACTCGACGATCGTTATCGGTGCGTCCGCACGACCGAGAGAAGGCCCATCGGCCACCACCTCGACGCGGGGCGCTACCAGCTTGACCGCGACGCCGGCCTTCTCGCGCAGCGCGGCCACGTAGCTCTCCTTCGCATCGTTCTCCTGCCGCTCCTCGAGGAAGCGCCGGATGCGCGGGCCGATCTGCTCGAGCGTCGCGCTGCCCATGCGGGCCTTGTTCTGTTCGAAGAAGGCTTTGACGGCCTCTTCGCTGACCGCTTCGGAGGACTTCGCCTCCTTCGCCACGAGCTCGTCGACGGAGAGCTTCTGCTTCGCGGCCTCGGCTTCCAGCAGCTTCTCGTCCAGCATGCGCTGGAGGGCGTCGCTGCGGAACTCGAAGAGCTCCGTCTTGCCCTTCTCGGCGACCGCCTGCTGGAAGAGATCCTCGCGGATCCATGCGTCGAGCTCGCCGGAGGTGACGGGATTGCCGCCGATCTCGGCGACGACGACGCTCTCTTCGGCGCTGGCGGGTGCCTTGTTTGCCTGGGGCGTGGCCTCACGCGGCGAGCAGGCAAGCGAAACGGCGGTGGCGAGAGCCGCCGCGGAGACGAGACGAAGGCGAGGTTGCATGCGTTCTCCTTGGAGGCGGGGCGCACGCTAGCACAGGCTCAGGGCCCGTCCTGCGGACCTCCGAGCCCGAGCTGCGGCCGCAGAAAGCTCCACATGGCCTTGAGTGCGACGCCGCGCAGGCCGGCGTGATTCGTGTCGAACCAGAGAATCTGTTTGGGCTCACCGGCGGCGGCATAGAGGGCCTCGGTCGCGCTGCGAGGGATCACCTCGTCCCGCTCCGCGTTCACGAAGAGCAGGGGCCGGGGCGCAAAACGCCCGATGGAGCGGGCCGGATCGGTCTCCGCCGGTCCGAAGCCGCCGCCCGCGAGCGCGAGCGCCGCGGCGCGAGGTCGCGGGTCTGCTCCGCAGAACAGGGCGCCGAGCATCGCGCCCATGCTGAAACCGGCATAGGCGATGCGGTGCGGATCGAGGAGGGGGTGCTCCGCCAGAGCGTCGAGGGTTCTTTCCAGGTCTGTCACGGCCTGACGCACGAGTGCGAGGGGGAGCGCCCGGGCCGATGCGTTGGGAGCAGCGCCACCGGCGAGGCCGCGCAGCAGCTGCGCGGGCAGCTTCGCGCTGGCGCGCTCGCCGTGCAGCGGGAAGTCGATCGAGGCCACCGCTGCGCCGGCTCTCACCCAGGGTCCGGCGGCTGCGGTCAGATAGGGCGCCTCTTTCGAGCCGCCGAGACCGTGCTGAAGCAGCACGAGCGGGTAGGGCCCTTCGCCCGCGGGCGGCAGCAGGAGCCTGCCCGGGACGCGGTCGCCCCGGCTCGAGAGCTCGAAACGCTGCTGCCGCAGGTCGGGAAGGTCGGCGGGGGCCGACGGATCTTCGAGCCAGAGATCGAGGGGCTCGCCAGCCCCCGCACGGAGGGCGTCATCGTCCTGCATGGGCGGGACGTTAGCGTGCCAGCAGCACCTTTCGGGCGCGGTAGAGATTCGACTTCACCGCATCCTCGGTCTTGCGCAGCGTACGCGCGATGTCCTGGATGGGATGGTTCTGTAAGTGGTGCATGCTGAAGAGGGTCTGCTGCTCGTCGCTGAGCTCGCTGCGGAAGGCGAGATCCATGCGGGACACCCACTCGCGGGCCTCGTAGGCCTGGAGCGGATCGGGCTCCCGGCGCACGGTCGTGAGCAGGAGATCCAGACTCTCGGCCTCGTCATCACCGAAGGGCACCGTCGGATGGCGCTTCTTCTTGAAGCGGGCCGCAATCGTTCGCCGCGTCAACCCGAAGACCCACGCCCCGAAGGGCGCATCTCCGCGGAAGGAGTCGATCGAATTGAAGACGTTGAAGAAGACCTCTTGGACGGTTTCCTCGGTGTCGGCCCGGTTGCGCAGACGCCGGTCGACGTATTGATAGATGCGCGACAAGTAGCGCCCGTAGAGCGTCTCGAAGGCTTCACGCTCGCCACCGCGAAGGCGGTCGACCAGCTCTTCATCCGTCGGCGGCGTCGCAGCGAGTTCAGGTGCAGCCATGCAGCATTCCCCCTTCCGGGTCCCAGGTTCCCAGTCTGGGATGCCGCCGCCAACGCGGAGGCACCCGTCTTGGAGTGGCCCCGCCGCAGATGGAGGTGTCAAAAATTGTCCGCCGGTGACGAAGTTTTCTCGGGGTTTCCCCGGAGGGCTCATTCGAGGTCGCTGCGCTCCTCGGGCGTGAGGCTCAAGTCGGCGTCACCAAGGCCGCTCCGGAACCCGGAGAGCAGCCGGGTAGAATCCCCCCGGCGTTCGGCCCCGACCGCCCGGCCACGGATCCGCTCCAGCAGAACCTCGACCGCACCGCCGTTGCGGACGCAGCGGTAGGTCGCCAGATCGACGACGCCGGCGCCGAGCGCCTGCGCGGCCGCCAGCGCCGGCGGACCAAACCCCGGAGCAAGCAACAGGAGCCGCACCGGCGCGTCCGGCGCGAGGCCGAGCCGGGGCGAGAGCTGGAGCCAGTCGCGAAGGCGGGCCTCGACCCAGGCGCGCTGGGCGAGCGCGCGGCCCATGAGCTCCAGATCGCCTCCCTCCTCCGCCACCAGCGCCAGCACCACACCGCCCTCCGGATCGAGCGTCACCAGATCGATTGCGCCATCGGCGCCGAGGAGATCCTCCGCGATCACCCGCAAGGTGAGCCCGAGATCGCCCAGCCGCGCACGCAGGGCCCGGCGCAGATCGGGCCGCGCAGGCGGCGCGACCAACGTGATCTCAGCCAAGGGCGCCTCCGCGCAGATCGGCGAAGACGAGCTTCGCGACGTCGCGCAGCGTTCGGGCCGCAGGGGAGTGAGGATGCGTGAGCCCAACAGGGCGCCGGCTCACGATGGATCGGTAGACGTGCAGGTCATCCACCAGCAGGCCGTAGCTCGTGAGCGGGCGGCCGAGGTGGCGTTCCGAGGCTCGCGCCAGACGCAGGAAGGCCTGCTCGGCCTCGGTCACGGAGCGAACGCCGTGGATCGTGATGCCTACGCTCTCGGCGCCGGCCGCGAAGCAGCGCTTGACGAGCGAGTAGGTCTCGACCAGATCGCGACGATCGGGCGATACGAAGAGCAGGATGCGTCGGAGGAAGGGCTGGGCGACCGGGCCTTTCTCGAGCCAGCCCGGCGGCACCCGGACGAGCACGAAGCCCGCCTCGAGAGACTCCTCGCTCCGGCTCGCCGCCACGTCGAGCGCTGCCGTTGCGAGCTCGCCGAGATCTTCCGCGAACGTCAGCACCAGCTCCGTGCCGAGGGGCCCCTGCCCGGGCTCGGGCCAGAGGGAGCCTGCATCCTCCACCGCCGGCGCCACGATCGTGCCGCCCGAGCCGAGCCGTGCAATCTCGACGGCGAGGTTCCACACCAACGCGGCCCGAACGACGTCGCCGTCACCGAGCGGCACGCCGAGGATGGGGACGGGGATCGCGCGCGGCGCGGCGCTGGTCCGATCGGCCGCGGGCACCTCGGGAATGAAGTAGTGAAGGACGTCCGCGAGCCCGCGAGCCAAGTCAGCGCACCACCAGCACCGAGTTCCGCACCCCCGCCGGGCCCGGCACCGCGTTCGGATTCTCGGGATCCTCGCGCCACTCGCCGTCCACGACGTAGCGATATTGATAGCGTCCCGGCGGCAGCGCAAGGATCTTGGTCCACACGCGCGCTTCGCCGTCGGCCTCCATGCGCGTCCGCACGCCCTTGTCCGGCACCCATCCGTTGAAATCGCCCGCGATGCGGACGTCGCGGGCACCGCCATCCCGGAACGAGACCTCGATCTGGCGATCGAGACCTGCGTTGACTTCGGCGACGGTCGTGTCGAGGGACAGCGCCATTGCCGCAATCTCGACGGCGAGGGAGGCGTAGTCGGCAGCGCCGTTCGACTGCGGCGCATAGCGGCCCACGGACAGGCCGCGCCGTGCGGCCTCCCGCAGCTTGACGTTCGCCCGCACCACGGTGTCGAAGCAGAGGTCCCCGAAGAGGCCGCGGATCTCGGCCAGCGTCTCGCGCGCATAGCGCGTGCGGCCGTCGTAGAGCGTCGGCAGGATGCGAACCTGCAGCGAGTGGCCGATGCGCTCGGCGAGCAGCCCGATGGTCTCCAGCAGCTTCTGCACGCCGTGGATCGCGTAGTAGCTGGTCTCGAGCGGAACGATCAGCTCACCGGCGGCACGCAGCGCGTTGAAGGTGAGCAGGCCGACGTTCGGAGGGCAGTCGATCAGGACGTATTCGTAGGGCTGCCCGAGGCCGGACAGTGCTGCGGCGAGCCGGGCCGTGCGGGTCTCGGGCCGCTCGGCGGCGAGCTTCTGCTCGAGCGCCGAGAGCACGATGCCCGAGGGCGCGAGGTCGACGCCCGACTCGGTCTGAACCACCACGCGGTCCATGGACTCCGCGCCCTGGGGGTCGGCGAGAACCTCGTACAGGCTCTCGTCCACCGCTTCCGGATCGCAGCCGAGCCCGAGCGTGGCGTGGGCCTGCGGATCGAGATCGACGACGAGCACCCGCGCTCCGTCGGCGGCGAGGCAGCCCGCCAGATTGACGACGGTAGTCGTCTTTCCGCAGCCGCCCTTCTGGTTGACTACCGCGATGGTTCGCATGCAATGCCCCTTGTCTCACGAGCGGATCCGCTCACGCAGGGTGCGAAGCCGGCAGGGCGCCCATCGCGGCGGTCGAGACGGAGCAGCGGATTCAGGCGGAGCGCGCGATGGCCCTCGCAGGGCGGACGGCTCGCAGCTTCCGGGTGGCAGCGAGCGCGCGCCGCTCTCGCCAGAGTGCGATCTCGCGCTCGAAGCGCGAAACCTCGAAGATCCACTCCTGACCGGTCGCGGCCTCGAAGGCCGCGCCTTCCTTCAGCACGAGCACTACGTCCCCGGTTGCGACGAGCACGAGCTCCGCGAGGGGCCGGCGTACGGTCGGCAGGATTCCTCTCAGCGCGCCGATGCTCTTCCGGATGCGCTGGACCGAGACGCCGGCATCGATGAGCCGCTTTGCGGCCTTCAAGGCCACCAGATCCTCGAGCGTGTAGCGGTGATGCCCCCCCCGTGTGCGCACGGTGGGACGTACGAGATCGGTTTCCGCCCAGTACTGGAGCTGGCGACGCGTGAGCGCGAGTAGCTGCTGAACGTCGCTCGAGCGGAACAGCCGATCGTCAGGCTCGGCCGTCGCGCGGGACCTTCCCGGCATGGACCCCCCATTCCCACCCCTGCACGCTTCACCCTAGAGCCCGGCCGCCCGGTATGTCAACAAAAAAGGACCTCGAATGTGCCGTCCGTCCAGTCCGCTACCTTTATCGGAATGGAGCCGGACGAATCCGGGTTGGAACGCCCGGAGCCCACTGGCGAGGGCGGGAGGATCCTGGTCGAGGACGAGGCCGGGCGCCGCCCGTTCATGCGCGGAATCCTGGTGCACTCGCTGATGGCGCGGGGCGTTCCCTTCGAGGACGCCTTCCGTGCGGCCAACGAGATCCGGCGCCGTCTTCGCGGCCGGCCCGTCGTGAGCAGGGCGGAGATTGCCGCCGCGGCCCGTGAGCTCGTGGGCGCAGAGGCTCTCGGCGACGAGCCGCCGCGTCCGCCCCGGACGACCATGATCACCGTCACCGGGCACGGGCGAGAGACGCCGTTCTCGAAAGGGACGCTCTCCCAGTCGCTGCTCGCGGCCGCCATCGATCCGAACGACGCCTTCGACGTCGCGCGGGAGATCGAGCAGGGCCTGCTCCGGCAAGGAACGAGCCGGATCGACCGCCGCGAGCTGCGCAGCCTCGCCTTCGAAACCCTGCGAGCGCGGACGGGGCCGCAGATCGCCGAGCGCTACCTCGTCTGGCGCCGCTTCCAGGAGCCCGAGCGTCCGGTCATCCTGCTCCTCGGTGGCCCGGCAGGCGCCGGCAAGACATCGCTCGCCCTCGAAGTGGCGAGCCGCCTCGGCATCCATCGGGTGGTGTCCACCGACGCCATCCGCCAGGTGATGCGCATCATGCTCTCGCCGGAGCTGGTGCCTGCCGTCCATGCCTCTTCTTACGACGCCTGGAAGGTGCTCGCGCGCGGCACCGAGACCGAGGATCCGGTGGTCGAGGACTTCCGC
>CAYOIG010000409.1:0-1838 GCA_964403915.1 uncultured Myxococcaceae bacterium | reverse complement strand
GGCATTCTGGCCGCCATCGCCATTCCGAACTTCGTGCGCTTCCAGCTTCGTTCGAAGTCGAGCGAGGGCAAGACCAACCTCGCCGGCATCCGCACCTCCGAGGAGTCGTACTTCGCGGAGTACGGCACCTACATCACGGCGGCGATCTCGCCGGCGATGGCCGCCGTGCCGGCGTCCTCGAAGCAGAACTTCTTGGATGCGGGCGTCGCAGGAGCGAACTTCAACACCATCGGCTGGGCTCCCGAGGGCCAGGTCTACTTCCGCTACGCCGTGATGGCAGTCGGCTCGGATTACACGGCCGACGCCCAGGCCGACATCGACGCCAATGCGACGCCCCAGACCTGGGGCTATGCGCGCACCGCAGGCGGCGCGGCACCGACGGTCGCGGGCCTCCTCACCTGCGCGGGCGTCTGGGATCCGACCACGTCGATGGCGAACCTGCCGAACCAGGTCGGGCCCTGCGACGGCACGTCGGGCCAGAGCGTGTTCTAGGAGCCCGAGGGCTCCGAGGAGGGCCGGGTGCGGCCCGGCCCTCCTCTCGCTTCCTCGTCCACAATTCCTGCAGCGCGACGCATTCGGGAGCACGACATGACGGACCTTCGCCAGCGCAACGCCGGCTTCACCCTGATCGAGCTGATGCTGGTCGTGGCGATCATCGGCACGCTCGCAGCCATCGCCGTGCCCTCGTTCCTCCGCTACCAGCTCCGGGCCAAGCGAAGTGAGGCGTATGCCAACCTCGCGGCCGTCGCCAAGGCGCAGGAGAGCTATTTCGCGACCAACGGCCTGTTCGCCAGCACCGGTGCGCCGCAGCCCGGGGGAGGCCTCGGCACCGACAAGCGCCCCTGGACGGCAGCGGCGGAGACGGCGTTCTCGGCCGTCGGCTTCCAGCCCGAGGGCAGCGTCTTCTACGACTACGACGTGAACGCGGCCTGCGGCTGCGCGGCGTGCTTCACGGCGACCGCCTACGGCGACGTGGATGCCGACGGAAACGTCGCAGCGCTCATGTACGTGCATCGCGACGACCTCGGCGGCGTCTGCCCCGATGGCGTGGGTCTCGGCTTTGGCACGCCGATCGAGAACGGCGTTGCGGTCTACGATCAGGTCGCCTGGAACGCGGCGGCCGACGACTTCTAGCGCGCGGCGAAGGCGCGCAAAGCGACTGCAGGGGTGGGAGTCGCCTTGATTTCTCTCTCGCGTACAGGTGCCGTTCGCGGGCTCATGCTCGCGCTGCTCGCCGCCGGCACGGCCGCAGCGCACGCGCACGTGGCGACGCAGGCCCGGACGGAGGACGGTGAGCTCTGGGTGCCGCGTCCGGAGCTCGCGCGCCTCTCCTCGGTCGGCTTCCAGAACGTCGTCTCCGACTACTACTGGCTGCAGGCGCTGCAAGTCGTCGGCGCCTCACTCCAGGATCCGAGCCGGCACGGGCCATTGCTCGGCCGCCTCGTCGACGTCGTGACGACCCTCGATCCCTGGGTCGATCACCCCTATCGCTTCGCCGCCCTCTGGATGACGGACAGCCCCGAGAGCGTGCGCAAGGCCGACGCCCTGCTGCAGCGGGGCATCGAGCGCCATCCGAACGAGTGGCGCAACCATTTCTATCAGGGCTTCAACCGCTTCTTCTATCTGGAGGAGAGCGAGCCGGCCGCCGACGCCCTTGATCGCGCGGCGAATCTTCCGGGCTCGCCGCGCTACCTGCCGCGGCTCGTTGCCCGGCTGCGCGCGGGCGGGGGCGGCCTCGATGCCTCCGCGGCGATGCTCGCCGGGCTGGTCGAGAACGCGGAAGACCCCTTCGAGAGAGCCGAGTACGAGAAGGCCCTCGACGAGGTCGAGACCGAGCG